>DATDOP010000286.1:0-6148 GCA_035293185.1 Dehalococcoidia bacterium
TACATCCACGCCGGCGGCCGCATCGGCGTGATTGTCGAGGTGGCCTGCGAGACCGACTTCGTTGCCCGCACGCCCGACTTCAAGAATCTGGCGCGCGACATCGCCATGCAGGTCGCGGCCATGAACCCGCTTGCCGTCTCCGAGGAGGAGTCGTTGCCGGACAGCGCCGAGGGCCGCGTCGATGAGGTCGTGCTACTCAAGCAGCCGTGGATCAAAGATGGGTCGAAGGACATCCGACAATTGATCAACGAGACGATCGGCAAGACCGGCGAAAACATCCAGGTAAAGCGTTTCGCCCGCTTCGAGATCGGCGAATAGAACCGTCCACTTCCTGCTGAGGGGTTGGCGCCATGATCGACGACGTGCTACGAGACAGCGAAGATCGCATGAAGAAGAGCATCGAGGCGGTCGACCGTGAGTTGGCGGCCATCCGCACCGGCCACGCCCACGTCGGCCTGGTCGATCATGTCAAGGTCGATTACTTCGGCACGTCCATGCCGGTGAACCAGCTGGCGACGGTCCAGGCGCCGGAAGCGAGACTGCTGACGATCCAGCCCTGGGACCGCAACGCGCTCACGGCCATCGAGAAGGCCCTGGCGATGTCTGACCTGGGCCTCAACCCTTCGAACGACGGCCAGATGCTCCGCCTGAGCATCCCGCCCCTTACGGAGCAGCGACGCAAGGACATGGTGAAGCTCGTCCACACGCGCATCGAAGACGGACGCGTCGCCGTGCGCAACGTCCGCCGCGACGGCAACGAGCACATCAAACGCCTGGTCCAGAACAAGGAAGCGTCAGAGGACGACCAGCGCAAGGCACAGGAGCAGCTTCAGAAGCTGACCGATCGCTACATCGCCGCGATCGATCAGCGCGGCAAAGCCAAAGAAGCCGAACTCTCGGAAGTCTGACGCCCGCTAGATGCTCTCCCGCAGCACCCGCAACAAGACAGCTAACAGCAGCTCAACGGACGTCCCACCCGAGGCGGCCCTGCCGCGGCACGTCGCGATCATCATGGACGGCAACGGACGCTGGGCCAGAGAGCGCGGCCTCTCGCGCCAGGCAGGTCATCGCGCCGGTACCGAGAACCTGCGTCGCCTGCTCAAGGTGTTCGCCGAGCGCCGCGTCCAGTACCTGACTCTGTACGCCTTCTCCACCGAGAACTGGAAGCGCCCGAAGCGCGAGATCAACCCCCTGCTGCGCCTCATCGGCCGGGTGATCGACCGCGAACTGCAATCGCTGCACGAAAACGGGGTGCGCCTGGTGCACATCGGCAGCCTGGAGCCGCTCTCGGACGACCTGAGGGGCCGGATCTGCCGCGCCATCGAGCTGACCAAAGACAACGACACGCTGACGGTCTGCGTAGCGTTCAATTACGGCGCCCGCGCAGAGATCGTCGAAGCCGCGCGCCGTCTGATTCGTGATGGCGTCGCCCCGGAGGACGTCACGGAGGAGAGCTTCGCGGGCCACCTGAGCACCGCGGGACTGCCCGACCCGGACCTGGTGATCCGTACGGCCGGCGAGATGCGTCTTTCGAACTTCCTGCTCTGGCAGGCGGCCTACGCCGAGTTTTACTCCACGCCCGTCTACTGGCCGGACTTTGACGAGACGGAAGTCGATAAGGCGCTGCTGGCGTATTCTCAGCGCGTGCGCAACTTCGGCGGTCTCAACGGCGGCTCCGCCAACGGCGCCAAGAGCAACGGCAGGCACGGTTAACCCCGCGCACCCCCCATCTTGCTAATCCAGCGTCTGATCACCGCCGCAATCGGTATACCGCTGGTCGCGGCCGCGATCTGGATCGGCGATGCGCTGCTGGCGGCTGTCGTGGCATTAGCGGTCTTCATCGCCACCATGGAGTTTGCGGCGGCGCGTCACGCCAACCGCACGCCGCTGGCGCTGCTTTCAGCGCTCGCCGCCGCGGCTCTGCCTGCCGCCGCGTACGCCGGCGAAGAGTACTTCCTCGGCGCGATCGTTGGCGTCATCGTGGCGCTTTCAGCCGCCTTCACGCTGACCAACGACCCGATTCAAGACGTGCAGGACTGGGTCTGGGGCGTCGCGACGGCGCTGTACTTCGGCGCGCTGGCCTCCTACTTCGTGCTAATACGCGAGTCCGGTAACGGCCGCGACCTCCTGTTCTTCACGGTGGTCACGGTCTGGGCCACCGATACCGGCGCATACGGCGTTGGGCGGCTGATTGGCCGGCACAAGCTGGCGCCCGCAATCAGTCCCGGCAAGACGATCGAAGGCACGCTGGGCAGCCTCGTCACGGGCTTCGCGGCCGTCTTCGTGCTCAACGAGGTCCTCGATCTCGGTTTGGCGCTGGAGGACCGCATCGCGTTGGGCCTTATCTTGCCGCCCGTTATCGGCGTGGGCGACCTTGCTGAGTCGGCCCTCAAGCGCTCGCTATCGATCAAGGACTCGAGTGGCCTCGTGCCGGGACACGGCGGCATCGCCGACCGGCTCGATTCGCTGCTCTTCGCCGCGCCCGCCGTCTACTACTACCTGCTCTGGTTGGTCTGAGCAGAGTGTGTAGGCGGGCAGGTCTGTATACTGAGATGCAGTGAACCCTCACTTGACTCGTGTCGCCGTTTTGGGCTCGACCGGGTCGATCGGTTGTCAAACCCTCGACGTGATTCGCGCCCACCCGGACCGTTTTCAGGTCGTGGGGCTGAGCGCGTGGAACAACCTCGATCTCCTCGCCCAGCAAGCATCCGAGTTCAATCCCAGTCTCGTCGCCTGTGCGGACTACGACGCCTTCGCCGGCCGTCTCTCGGCGCCGCCGCGACGCGCCAGTCTGACCGACATCGCCTGCGCGCCAGAAGTCGACATAATCGTTGCCGGCGTCGTCGGCAAGCAGGGGCTGGAGCCGGTAATCCAGGCTCTCCTAGCCGGCAAGACGGTGGCGCTGGCCAACAAGGAAGCGATGGTCATGGCGGGCGGCATCTTGCAAGAAGCGGCGCGCAAAGGTGGCGGCAGCATCCGTCCCGTGGACAGCGAGCACTCCGCGATCTGGCAGTGCCTGGCAGGGGAGGAAGCAGAGTCGGTCAAGCGTCTGGTGCTCACCGCTTCAGGCGGAGCGTTGCGCGACCTACCGGTCGACGCGCTGGCGGAGATCACGCCGGAGAAGGCGCTGGCTCACCCCAACTGGTCGATGGGCCGCAAGATCACCGTCGATTCCGCGACGTTATTCAATAAGGGCCTCGAAGTCATCGAGGCGCACTGGCTGTTCGACATCCCTTACGACCGCATCGACGTAGTCATGCACCGCGAAAGCATCATCCACTCGATGGTTGAGTTCGTGGACGGGTCGCTCAAGGCACAGCTGTCGTCGCCAGACATGCGCCAGCCGATTCAGTACGCGCTCAGCTACCCGCAGCGTCTGCCGCTGGCGCTGGCGCCGGTCGATTTCGTGAACCTGCGAGCGCTGCGTTTCGAGCCGCTGGATATGGAGCGCTATGACTGCCTGGGCTACGCGCTCGCTGCCGGTTCGCGCGGCGGCACATACCCCGCGGCGCTCGCTGCCGCCGACGAAGAAGCCGTCAACGCATTTTTGACGGGCCGCTTACGTTTCCTGGATATTCCCTGCCTTCTGTCTGACACACTGGAGAAGCACGTCTCAACTGACGAAACCTCTCTTGAGGCTGTCCTGGCAGCGGATGCCTGGGGACGCGAGTTCGCAACGGCCTGGATTGAGGCCCATTAGTGGAAATACTCACCAACTACGCCCTGCCGTTCGTAGGCATCCTGATCCTGCTGGTCGTGGTGCACGAGCTGGGGCACTTTGTCACCGCGAAGATCTTCGGGGTCAAGGTGCTCGAGTTCGGCATTGGCTACCCGCCGCGCATCTGGGGCATCAAGCGCGGCGAGACCGAATACACGATCAATGCGCTGCCTCTCGGCGGCTTCGTGCGCCTCCTCGGCGAGGAGGACCCCTCTGACCCTCACAGCCTGGCGGCCCAGCCGGCGCCCCAACGCCTGATCATCATGGGCGCCGGCGCGTTCATGAACCTCGTGCTGGCTATCGTCCTGTTCACGCTGGCGCTGATGATCCCGCGCGAGGTCCCGGTTGGACAGGCGGTGATTGCGCAGGTGGTCCCGGAGTCGCCGGCGGCGCAGGCGGGCCTCAAAGTCGGCGACATTATCGAGGAGATTGACGGCCGCGAGATCGAGAGTGTTTCCGAAGCCAGCTACAACATCCGGCTCAACCTCGGCGAAAAGACGGACATTGTCGTACGCCGCACCGACTTCGCTACGCAGGAGACCACGACCCAGACCGTCACGGTGACGCCGCGTTGGGCGCCGCCGACCTACGACTACACCGTGGAGCCCGGAGATGACGTGGGTACTGTGTCCGACGCTACGACGTTCGACCGCGACGCGGTGCGACAGGCTGCCGGCCTGGAGTTCACGCTGCCGGAGGGCAAGGCCCTGGCCATCGGGTCCGGCGAAAACGCCACTACCTACGTGACGCAACCCGGCGACACGGTCGCCTATGTCGCCCGTCTCCTGCGTGTCTCGGACGAGCAGGTCGCGACAGCGGCCGGCCTTGGCGACCCGACCACGCTGGTGCCGGGCACGGTGCTGCACTTCACCCAGGGCGCGACCGGCATCCGCATCGGTGCGCAGTACGCCTTCACGGAGACGCGCTCAGAGCCCTTCTTCTCGGCGCTACAGAAGGGCTGGCGCTCCACGTGGGACTCGCTGAAGCTCGCGCGCAACATGATCTACTCCAAGATCAAGGGTGCCAGCGGCGCCTCACCCGTCTCCGGACCGATCGGCATCGCCCAGGTTACCGGCGAAGTGGTCAAGGAGGCGGGCTGGAAGAGCCTGATCGACCTCGCGGCGCTGCTCAGCATCAACCTGGCGATCCTCAACATCCTGCCGTTGCCCATGCTGGACGGTGGCCGCATGGCGTTCGTCGTCGTCGAAGTGCTGCGCCGCGGCAGACGCATCGCCCCTGCGAAAGAGGCGCTGGTGCACTTTGTCGGTTTCGCGGCGCTCTTGATCCTCGTCGTAGTGCTCAGCTACTTTGACGTTGCGCGAATCGTAAGAGGAGACGAGCTGTTCAGATGATCCCTCAGCCTCGACGCCAGACCAAACAGATTCAGATCGGCGACGTCAAGATTGGCGGCGGCGCACCCGTCGTCGTCCAGTCGATGACTGCCACAGACACCGCCGACGTCAAGACCACCGTCGCGCAGATTCACGAGCTCGTTGAGCTCGGCTGCGAGATCGTGCGTATCGCCGTGCCGGACAAGGAAGCGGCTGCGGCGTTGCCCGAGATCGTCGCGCAGACGCCGGTCCCGCTGGTCGCCGACATCCACTTCGACTACCGCTGGGCGCTCGCCGCGATCAAGTCCGGTTTCCACGCCCTGCGCCTCAACCCCGGCAACATCCGCGATCCGGAGAAGGTGAAGACCGTTGTCGCAGCGGCCAAAGAGCGCGGCGTGCCGATCCGCATCGGCGTCAACGCAGGCAGCTTGCCGCCGATCCCGGCCCTGGCAGACGGCGAAATGCCGCCCTCGATGGTCCAGCGCATGGTCGACGCAGCCCTCTGGGAGATTAACATCCTCGAGTCGATGGACTACGACAACCTGAAGATCTCGATGAAGGCCTTCGACGTCCCCACGATGGTCGAGGCCAACCGCCAGCTGGCGTCAGTGCTGGACAAGCGCGGCACGCCTTACGCCCTGCACCTCGGCGTCACCGAGGCGGGCACGCCGCGCGCCGGCTCCGTGCGCAGCGCGATCGGCATCGGCATCCTGCTCTCGGAGGGCATCGGCGACACGATCCGTGTCTCGCTGGCCGCGGACCCCAAGGAGGAGGTGCCGGTCTGCTGGGACATCCTCGCGTCGCTCAACCTGCGCCAGCGCGGCCCGACGCTCGTCGCCTGCCCGACCTGCGGCCGCATCGAGATCGAGCTGATCCCGCTGGCGAACAAGGTCGAGGCGCACTTCCAGAAGCTCGGCAAGCCGATCACCGTCGCCGTCATGGGCTGCGTCGTTAACGGCCCCGGCGAGGCGAAGATGGCGGACCTCGGCATCGCGGGCGGCAAGGGCCGCGGCGTGATCTTCCGCAAGGGACAGATCGTCAAGACCGTCGACGAAAAGGACTTCCTCTCCGCCCTCGTCGAAGAGGGCGACAAAGTGAT
>DATDOP010000287.1:0-4711 GCA_035293185.1 Dehalococcoidia bacterium
CTGGACCAGCTGCGACGCGCCGGGGGCCTGTCGCACCACTTCGCGGCGTTCGAGAGCCGGCCGGAGCAGGAAACGATGGCGGCGGCGGTCAACGAGGCGCTGAACGAGTCGAGACATCTCGTGGTCGAGGCGGGGACGGGCACCGGCAAGTCGCTGGCGTACCTGCTGCCGGCAGCATTGCACGCGATGCGCAGCGGCGAGCGCGTGGTCGTGTCCACGGACACGATCGGGCTGCAGGAGCAGCTGATCGAGAAGGACCTGCCGGTGGTCAAAGAGCTGCTGGCGGGGGTTGAGCCGGAGCCGTTGCGGGTGGCGGCGCTGAAGGGACGGCGCAACTACCTCTGCCTGCAGCGCTGGAGCGCGCTGCGCCACGCCGCACCGGCGAGCAAGGACGAGGCGCGGCTGATGGCACGGCTGCTGGTCTGGCTGCGCAACACGCAGACCGGCGATCGCGCGGAGCTGAACCTGCACGGCAGCTTCGACCAGATCTGGGGACGCATGGCGGCGGAGAACACGCCCTGCCTGCAGATCGCCTGCCCGTTCGTGAAGAACGGGACGTGTTTTATGTACCGCGCCCGCAAACGCGCCGACGCCGCGCACATCCTGGTGGTGAACCACGCGCTGCTGCTGTCGGACATCGCGACGGGTGGTCACGTGCTGCCGGAGTACTCGCGGCTGGTGATCGACGAGGCGCACAACCTGGAGGACGAGGCCACGTCGCGGTTCGCGTTCAAGGCGAGCGAGGCGGACTTCGCCGACTTCCTCGACCGCGTGGGACGCCGCACCGGGGAGCGTGCTTCGGGGCTGGCCGGATCGATCAACGAGGCGTCGCGCGGCGGGGCGGGCGACCTGCTGAGCCCCGGCGCGTACATGGCCGGCGTGGCGGCGTCGCTGGCGACGTCGGCCGCGAGGGTGCGGGCGCGGCTGGGCGAGCCGTTCAAGCTGCTGGCGCGCGTGCTCAAGGAATGCGGCCCGGAAGACCGCGACCACAACGAGGGGCGGCTGCTGATCACGCGCTCGACGCGGGTTCAGCGGCTGTGGTCCGACCTGGAGATCGCGACGGAGAACCTGGACGGGGCGCTGGTCGACCTGGTGGGGCTGCTGGACGACCTGCGCGGCATGCTGGAGCTGGGCGACCAGGGGCTGCTCAACCAGGAGGCGTTGGCGGCGGAGGCGGAGGATCTGTGCCAGGTGGGCGGCACGCTGCAGTACGGGTTGTCGCACGCCATCCTGCAGGACGACGCGGCGCTGATCTGCTGGCTGGAGCGCGACCGCCATACGGGAGACATCGGGCTGAACACGGCGCCGCTCGAGGTGTCGGCGATCCTGAAGCGCGAGCTTTTCGAAGCGAAAGACAGCGTGATCCTGACCAGCGCCACGTTGAGCATGGACGGCAGCTTCGCCTTCTTGCGCGAGCGCGTGGGGCTGGAGGACGCGGACGAGTCGCAGCTGGGCTCGCCGTTCGACTTCGAGAACTCGACGCTGATCGCGCTGCCGACCGACCTGCCGGACCCCAACCAGCCCGAGTTCGTGTCGACGGTGGGCGACCTGCTGGTCGAATCGCTGCGGGCGAGCCAGGGACGGGCGCTGATCCTGTTCACGTCCTACGGGATGCTCAACGGCGTCTACGAGGCGATCAAGGCGCCGCTGGAGGCCGAGGGCATCCTGGTGCTGGGCCACGGCATCGACGGCTCGCCACGGCAGATGCTGGCGGCGCTGCGCGAGAACCCACGCACCGTTTTGCTGGGTACGGCGTCGTTCTGGGAGGGCGTGGACGTGGTCGGCGAGGCGCTGTCGCTGCTGGTGATCGTGCGCCTGCCGTTCGCGGTGCCGACGGACCCGATTTACCAGGCGCGATCGGCGCTTTACGACGAGCCCTTCGACCAGTACGCGCTGCCCAACGCGGTGCTGCGCTTCCGGCAGGGCTTCGGGCGGCTGATCCGCAGCAAGACGGATCGTGGCGTGCTGCTGGTGCTGGACCGGCGGCTACGCGGGCGGCAGTACGGTGACACGTTCCTGCGGTCGATCCCACGCTGCACGTTGCGGGACCTGCCGTCTCGGGAGATTGCCGGGGCGGTGGAAGAGTGGCTGAAGTAGGCCCTCCCAAGGATGTCCTCAGGCCAGGGCGCAATGAATTGCGCCCCTACACCCGCATTGATTCACGAGGTGGCCCCGACTTCGTTCGTCCTGAGCCTGTCGAAGGATGCGAGTTTTGACCACGGCACTCAGCTTTGAGCCTGCCGTGGCCTCGGGACGCATCGGGCTGTCGGCGTTGACGGCTGAGGCGCTGGCGCAGATGTCAGCGTGGCTGGCGGGGGCGCTGGCGCCGGAGTGGACGTTTGAAGAGCTTGAAACGGCGCTGGCGAGCGCTACCGGGGTGCTGATCTCGGACGCGGAGGGCGAGGCAATCGGAATGGCGGTGGTGATGCCGGACGTGCCGGCACCGGGATGCGCGGCTGTGCCGTTGATTGCGATCGACCCGGCGCGGCGGTTTCGAGGGCTGGGCGGCGAGGCGGGGATTGCGCTGGACCACCACCTGCGCGCGTCAGGCTTCGAGAGGGTGTACGCGCCGATTCCGGACGGGCGCGGGTTGGCGGTGTACTTCTGGCTGCGACTGGGCTTCCGGCCGCTGCGGACACCGGAGTCGCCGGGGAGGCTGATCGGGTTGACGACGGGGGAGACGCGGGCGGGAATCTGGATGCTGAGGGACGCGTAGTCAGCGGATTCTGAGCGGATGAGCGGATGAGATGGCCTTCGCTCAATCGGCCTATCCGCTTTGCATCCGCTGTCGATTTCAGGCTGCATCTGCCATGATGCCTGCATGACCCTGGAGCGTGTCTTTGCTTACATAGACGAGAACCTGGAGCGCGCGCTGGCGGACGTGGTCGAGTACTGCAGGCTGCCCACGGTCAGCGCGCACGGAACGGCGATCGAGGAGACGGCGCAGCACACGGTGCGTCTGCTGGAGGCGGAGGGTTTCGCGACGCGGGTGCTGCCCAAGCCCAACGGCGCGAACCCGGTGGTCTACGCCGAGCACGCGGGCCGCAGCCCCAAGACGCTGCTGTTCTACAACCACTACGACGTGCAGCCGCCGGACCCGCTGGAGGAGTGGACGTCGGGGCCATTCGAGCCGCAGCGGCGGGGCGACAACCTCTACGGACGCGGCGTCTCCGACGACAAGGGCAACATCGTGTCGCGCATGCTGGCGTTGCGGGCGCTGATGCACGTCTTCGGCGAGCTGCCGTGCAACGTGAAGTTCTGCATCGAAGGGGACGAGGAGATCGGCAGCCCGCAGATCGCGCCGTTCGTGAAGCAGCACCTGGCGTTGCTGGCCGCCGACGCCTGCGTGTGGGAGTGGGGCTACGCGTTGTGGGACGGCAGCCCGACGCTGATGCTCGGCGCCAAGGGCCTATTGTGCGTCGACCTGAGCGTCGCGGGGCCGAATCGGGACGTGCACTCGTCCTACGGGACGGTGGTGCCGAACCCGGCGTGGCGCCTGGCGTGGGCGCTGGCGACGATCAAGGCGCCGGACGAGCGCATCCTGATCGACGGCTTCTACGACGACGTCAAGGACCCGACCGAGGAGGAGCTGGCGACGCTGCGCATTTTGCCGGACGAAGGCACCGAGTTCCTGGCCAGCCTGGGGCTGCACGCGGCGGTGCTCGGCGTGAAGGACGTGGATTACCGGCGGCGCCACATCTTCGAGCCGACGGCGACGATCAACGGGCTGACGTCCGGCTACCAGGGATTGGGCACGAAGACGGTGCTGCCGGCGCGCGCCTCGGCGAAGCTCGACTTCCGGCTGGTGGACGAGCAGGACCCGGAGGACATCATCCGCAAGCTGCGCGCGCACCTGGACGCGATGGGCTTCGAAGACGTGACGATCAGCCAGTCGTCGACCGAGAAACCGGCGCGGACGCCGATGGACGAGCCGTTTATCGACGTGGCGCAGGCGGCGGCGCGCGACGTGTACGGCCGTGAGGCCTACCTGGTGCCGAGCATGGCGGCGACGGGGCCGATGTACCACTTCGTGCACGACCTCAACCTGCCGACGGTGATGGCGGGGATCAACTACGTCGGCGGGCGGGACCACGCGCCGGACGAGCACGTGCGCATCGAGGACTTCCGGCGCGGCACGAAGCACATTGCCGCGATTCTGTATCGGTTCGCTGAGGCGTAGAGCCGGTCCCCGCGTTGCACGCTGAACGCGGGGCTCGAGCGCTACCGACAGACGCGGCGTAGGGGCGCACGGCCGCGCGCCCCTACAGTTGTCTTGATCAACCACGAAATGTAGTTACTGAAGAGACTGGCTTCTCCAGCGCTGCGTGGTTTCCGGGATTGCTTCGCCTCGCGCTGCCGCGCTCTGGCTCGCAATGGGTGCCGGCGTGTGGGGTTAGACGCTGCGCTTGCGGCGACGGCGGCGGGACTGCGCTTCGTTCTCGAGGGAGGCGGCGCTGCGGGCCAGGAGGGCGCGGCGCTCGCGTTCGTCCTCTTCGGTTCGGCGTTGCTGCCGTTCGCGGCGCCTTTTGACGAGCGTCTGGCCGATTAGGTGTGTCAGTCCCCAAGAAACACCCAACGTAGAAACGATCAAAATAACGGGCCAGACGTAAAGCGACAGGACAGTCGCGAGTAGTGCTCCAACAGCAAAGGCAAAACCAGCCTCATAGCTGAAGAAATCGAAGTTGCCACCGGACTCCTTTTTGTCCCTGTT
>DATDOP010000288.1:0-3185 GCA_035293185.1 Dehalococcoidia bacterium
CGAGGCAGAACTGGACCGCGAGGCGTCGTGGATCCGCGGTCCGGAGCGCCCGGTGGCGATGCTCTGGCAGACGATCTTCATCAACCACGGTCTCGGCCACTGCGGCGAGATTTCGGCGATCAAGGGGATGCAGGGCTTGAAGGGCTTGCCTATTTGACGAGGGAACAAGAGGAACAAAGCGGAACAAGGAGGAACATTTCGCGGTGGGTTTGAGGGCTCGCGAGCTGTTCCCTCTGTTCCGCGGCGTTCCTTCTGTTCCCTCTACATCCCGGCGTTGCGCAGCATCTCGGAGCAGAGGTCGCGCAGGGCCCGCACGGTGTCGCCGGTGTAGGCGGGGGCGTGGTGTCCGGCGATTACCTTCGGCTGCAGCGCCTCCAGCCGCTCGAAGACGGCGGCGGTGCGCGGGCCGACGGGCAGGTAGTCCGGCGCCTGCTCGAGCATCTTCAGCGCCGGACCGACGATGTCGCCGTCGCTGAGCGCGGGCGTTTCGCCGATCGTGGTGAAGAGATCGCTGGCGAAGAGGGTACTCGTGGTCTCTTCGAAGGCCATGATCGCTTCCCAGGAATGCGGTACGTGGGGCGTCAGCAGGAAGCGCAGGCGTTTGCTGCCGAGATCTAGCGTCTCGCCGTCGTTGAGCGCCAGGACGGGCCGGTCGAAGAAGTCGTCCGCGCCGAGGCGTTTGCCCATGGGGCTGTGTACCGGCTCCGCGTCAGGGGCGACGCGCAGGAAGTCGTTCATGGCGCCGCACTCGTCCGATTCGAGATGAGACCAGCCGATGTAGCGCAGCGTCGCGACGTCGATCAGGCTGCTGACGGCGGCGAGCGTTTCAGCGAAGAGGCGGCGGCCGCCGGTGTGGAAGAGCAGGGGGCGTTGGTCACGGATCAAGAACTGCCCGAAGGCCAGCCTGCCGCCTTCGGGGAAGGTGGAGATGCGGAAGACGTCCGGGGCTATCTCGGTGACTGCGGTGGTCATTGGCGTGCACTCCCTGGCGGTGACTCCAGGCCAGCATAGCGCCTTGCGGGGCGCTCCCTGATTCGAATCATCGAGTCGAGTGGCCTATGATGAAGCCAATGCCTCCGAGAGCAGAACCCTCACTTGAGCGCTGAAGACGAGCCGCCGACCAACGGAAAGACCGAGCAGGACAAGGACGGCGACCGCACCGTGGTCCGGATACCGCGCCGCCGCCGGGGCGGGAACGGCCAGAGCGAACTCGAGCTGCACGAGACGATCCAGGGCGCCCGGCCCGGCGACCGCACGATCCGCCTGACGCGGCCGGGCGAGCAGAAGCTGCGCCGCCTGGGCGAGGGCGCCTTCGAGGCGACGGCCGCCGTCTTGCGCCCGGCGACGGGCATCGGGCGGCTGTGGGCCAACATCCGCCACACGCTGATCGGTCAACCGCTGGCGACGGCGGACCTGCACCACGAGCGCCTGAGCAAGTTCAAAGCGCTCGCCGTCTTCTCGTCCGACAACCTTTCGTCCGCGGCCTACGCGACCGAGGAAATGCTGCTGGTGCTGATCCTGGCCGGGACCGGCGCCTTCAGCTACGCGCTGCCGATCGCGATGACGATTGCGATCCTGGTGGCGATCGTTGCGGTGTCTTATATCCAGCTGGTGCGCGCCTACCCACGCGGCGGCGGCGCTTACGACGTGACGCGGGTGAACATCGGCAAGACGGCGAGCCTGCTGGCGGGCTCTACGCTGTGTGTCGACTTCATCCTGACGGTCGCCGTTTCGACCGCGGCGGGCGTGGCTGCGATCACGTCGGCGCTGCCGGAGCTGCACGACTACAAGGTCGAGATGGCGATCGGGTTCGTGACGCTGCTGACGCTCGGCAACCTGCGAGGCATCCGGGAATCCGGGACGATCTTCGCGATACCACCGTACTTCTTCATCCTGACCTTCGGCGGGATGATCGCGGTCGGCCTGGCCAGGGTGGCGTTGGGCCACGACATGCACGTGGTCGCTCCGGAGAGAACGCTGGAGGAGGGCACGGCGGCGGTCACGCTGTTCCTGGTGTTGCGGGCGTTCTCGTCCGGCGCCGCGGCTCTGACCGGTATCGAGGCGCTGGCCGAGGGCACGCCTTCGTTCAAGCCACCGGAGGCGAAGAACGCGGCGATAACGCTGGCCTGGATGGCGGCGATCCTGGCCGTCTTCTTCATCGGCACGACGGTCCTGGCGACGAAGCTGGACATCGTGCCCGCCGAGGACAAGACGGTGGTGGCGCAGATCGCGTCGGCGGTGTTCGGCGAGAACATCTTCTTCTACATGGTGCAGGTGGGCACGGCGCTGATCCTGGTCCTGGCGGCGAATACGGCCTTCGCCGGGCTGCCGACGCTGGCGTCGGTGATGGCGCGGGACCGGGTAATGCCGACTCAGTTCGCCTACCGCGGCGAGCGGCTCGCCTTCTCCAACGGGATCCTGGTGCTGGGCCTCGCATCCTCGTTGGTCTTGCTGCTGTTCCACGCTGAAACGCACAGCTTGATCCCCCTGTACGCATTCGGCGTGTTCATGGCGTTCACGCTGTCGCAGGCAGGCATGGTGATTCACTGGCGGCGCGTGAGGGGCCCTCGCTGGCGTCTGTACACCGCGATCAACGGCGTCGGCTCGGTGGTCACGGGCGTGGTGGCGGTGATTGTCGGAGCGACCAAGTTTACCGACGGCGCCTGGCTGTCGATGCTGGCGATGGGCATCCTGTTCGTGGTGCTGTGGCGCATTCAGGCCCACTACAGCGACGCGGAGGAACAGCTGGGCGGCGGCCTGCGCGGTGCCGGGGGTGTGACGGAGCACTTCTACGGCATCTCGGCGGGACGTCCGCAGACAGTGATCGTACTCGTGGACCAGATCAACCGCGCGGTGCTGCGCACAGTGGCCTACGCGCGGACGCTATCGCCGCAGGCCGTTGCGGTACACGTGACCGATGACCGCGAAGCCGCTGACGCCTTCCGCAAGCAGTGGGAGGAATCAGTTCCCGACGTGCCGCTGACGATCCTGGAGTCGCCGTACAGGTCGCTGGTGGAGCCGCTGATGGCGTACCTGGAGGGCGTGGACCGCACGCAGCCGAACCACATGGTGACGGTGGTGCTGCCGGAGTTTGTGGTGAAGCGCTTCTGGCACAAGTTCCTGCACAACCAGCTGGCGGTGCGGATGAAGAACGCGCTGATCAGGCGCCCGAATACGGTCATCGT
>DATDOP010000289.1:0-6444 GCA_035293185.1 Dehalococcoidia bacterium
TTCAGCCGTGGGAAGTCGCGCAGCACGCCGCCGAAAATCAGCGACGCCGCCGCGATCGTCGTGTCCATCGGGTTGCCGATCAGATTGGTCAGGTAGTAGCGGCCCAGACGCTCGCTCAGGCCCGGCACGCCCGCCGGGTGGATGAAGATCGGCACGTCCAGCTCCTGCGCCTTGGCGAAGAACGGCGCCAGCGACGCGTCGTCCAGGTTCTTGCCGGCGATCTGGCTGCAGATCTCGGCCCCGCGCAGCCCCAGCTCCCTCACGGCCCGCTCCAGTTCTTGAGCCGCGTCCTCCGGCGACTGCATCGGCAGATTGGCCAGCGCCAGGAAGCGCTGCGGGTTCGCCGCGACAACTTGCGCGAAGGCGTTGTTGATGCCGCGGCAGACGCGTATCGCCCGGTCGACCGGCAGCGCGTCGGCGAACATCGGCTGCAGCGAGATCACGTGCATGTCGATGCCCTGCGCGTCCATGTCGCGCAGCCGCCGCTCGATGCTGTAGATGCTGTCGTCCGGAAAGTTGTTCATCGGCCGCAGCGGCAGCGTGTGCGTCTCGCCGCTGCCGGCCAGCGGGAAGTGCACCTCGTCGCCCTGCACAAACGGCGCCGGGATCATGTGCGCGTGGACGTCGATCCGCAGCATGAGGGCCTCCTGTCGAAGTAAGGGGCGGGAGTGATTCAACAACCCCGCAGGATGAATCCTGCAGCTTCGCCGTCGTTGCATTCCTCTGTGCTGCAGGTTTCAACCTGCAGGGCCGGTTAACAAACCAACGGCGCGTCGGCGATCATGCTTACGCCCCGGACCGTCTGTCAAACAAGCGTGAATCCAGCGTTGACGCGACGCTCGCAGCCTACCTATAGTCCCAGCGTGGACCAGTCGCGCCCGTTCTGGCAGCACGAGGCTGTTGTCGCCTGGCTGATCTTGCTGCTCGTGGCGTGGTACATCCTCCGCTCTCATTCGGACCTGCATTGGCTGATTCTCAGTGGCATCGCGGTTGTCACGCTCTTTGCCATTTGGCGCTGGACGCCTTGGCGCAAGCGCTTCAAGCGGCCCTGGATCGGCTTCGTCATCCTTGTCTGGGTGTTGGACCTCTTTACCGCCAGACCGGTGCCCGCGGAGGGGTCCAAAGCACTCTGGTACGGCAGTCACGCTGGATTTCAGCCGCTGTTGGTTACTGAGCTGGCCGTTGACTCCCGGCCCCACCCGTTTCATAGTCCCACGTAGCCCCGCGTCCCTGGACACCAAGGAGTCACCACATGAAGGTCCTCGTACTGGGCGGCGCCGGCTTCATCGGCCCTCGCGTCATGCGACGTCTCGTCGAGCGCGGCCACGAGGTCGCCTGCATGGACATCAACCCCGCTTCCGCGACCCTCGAACCCCTCAAGGGCAAGATCGAGTCGTTCCGCGGCGACGTCACGCTCTTTGACGACGTGATCGACGGCGTCATCCAGACGAAGCCGGACCGGATCATCAACCTCGCCTACCTCCTCGGCTTTCGCCCGGACGGCGTCACGGACGCGCAGGACCCGCACTACGCCATGCGCATCAACATCCTCGGCATGGACAACAGCTTCGAGGCGGCGCGGCTCTGCGGTGTCAAACGCGTGATCTACGCCAGCTCGCTCGCCGTCTACGGCCGCCAGAGCTTCTACGGCGACCGCCCCCTGACGGAAGACGACATTCGCATGGGTAGTGGCGTCTACTCCGCTTCGAAAGTCTTCAACGAGCACCAGGCTGAGTGGTACAACAAGGCCTTCGACATGCAGATCACCGGCATCCGTCCCGCCAACGTCACCGGCCCGGACAAGGTGCGCGGCTCCATGGACCACGTGCTCTGCATCACCGAGCCCGCCCGCGGCAACGCCGTCAAGTTCCCCTACCGCGACTCCATGCGCCTGCCGATCCACGTCGAAGACATCTCGGAGATCTTTGCCCGCGTCTCGCTGGCGGAGAAACCGCAGCACGCCGTCTACAACTCCGGCGGCGAGACGATCAGCATGGGCGACATTGCGGCGCTGGTGCAGAAGTACCTGCCCGACGCGGAGATTGAGTTCGAAAAGGAGACCGGCGGCCGCGAGCTCTCCGGCAACTACATGATGGACAACGCGCGGCTGCGCCAGGAGTTCGAGTACGACCTCGCGCCCTACCCGCAGCGCGTCCTCGAGATCATCAACGCCGTGCGCAAGGACGAAGGCCTGCCCGCGATCGGAGCCTGACTGAGCTGTCTGCCGGACGCCCTCGCATCGAGCCTATCTTGCTCGTTCCGGAGCAGCCGACCTACCCAGGTGGCTTCGGCAACCCGGTTCATCGCCTGTGTAAGGCTCACGCTCCAGTGGGATGCTCGACCCGGTGGCTACTATGCGCACGGGCCGGACAAGATGTGTCCCATCGAAGAACCAATGATTTGCCTCGTGGTGGTGGGACGCAGGCGAAAACCGCCGCGCTGCCTGCTATCTGTTATCTGTCTTCTGTTACCCGTCAGATCCCCTGGCTGGAGTAGCCGCCATCTACCGGTATCGCCACGCCCGTGATGTAGTCCGACGCCGCGCTCGCCAGGAACACCGCGACGCCCGCCAGGTCGTCGCCTTTGCCCCACTTGCCCGCCGGAAGACGCGCCGTGATGCGCTCGTACAGGCCCGGCAGGTCGTGATTCGTGATCGCGGCGGTGAGGTCGGTTTCGATCCAGCCCGGTAGCACCGCGTTCACCTGGATATTGTCAGACGCCCACGCCGCGGCCAGCGACTTCGTGAACTGGACAACGCCGCCCTTCGAGGCCGCGTAACCGGCTGCCACCGGCGACCCGAAGATCGACATCATCGAGCCGACGTTGATGATCTTGCCGCCGCCCTGCGCCTTCATGTGGGGATACGCCGCCTTGCAGGACGTGAAGGTGCCGGTCAGGTTGGTGTCGAGCACCCGGTGCCATTCTTCGATCGAGACCTCTTGCGGCGGCTTGCGCAAAGACGTGCCCGCGTTGTTCACCACGATGTCCAGCCGGCCCCACAGCGACGCCGCCATCTCGATCATTTCGTTGACCGACGCCTCTTCCGCGACGTCGACCTCGACGAAGGCGACCGCCGGCGCCAGCTCGCCGAGCACGTCCAGCGCGCGCCCCGCCTTGTCGGCGTTGCGCGCCGCGATCACGATCGACGCGCCCGCCGAGGCCAGCCCCTTCGCCATGCCCAGGCCGATGCCGCCGTTACCGCCCGTCACGACGGCAACCTTCCCCGTCAGGTCAAACAATTGCATCACGATCAGAACCCTGGAACCTTCGAACCCTGGATCCCAGACTCACAACCCCTGGTTCCAGGGTTCCCGGGTTCAAGAGTTCGGCGAATTGCCCGTCAGTGGATCGGCGAGAAGGCGGCCGGATACAGGTACCGGACCTCCTGGTTGATCGGCCGTACTTCGGCGTGCGGCGGCCACACGCCTGCCTTGCGAAACTCGGCGCGCACCTCCTCGCGATGCGCGAAGCTGTGATAAGGGAACAGCTGGTACAGCCGGTTCAGGTTGCCCTGCGACGCCGCAAACATGCCGGCCACCGGGTAGATACCGTCGCGCCCCGGCAGCGCCTCGTTAAACGCTGTCACCGCCTTGCCCATGTCCGCTGGAGCGTAGGTGTAGATGCGCAGCTCGTAGACTTCGCCCCACTGCTGCGGCTCGCCCCAGGACTTCATGTTCGCCACCGGATCCAGGATGTCCACCTGCTGCGCCTGCAGCAGCTCGCCAGACTGTGGCGGCCACTTGCCGCTGGGGTCCTTGCTCGCCGCCGCGCGGATGTCGGCGCGCTGCTGCAGGCTCTCGTAGTACCAGATGTGGATCACCTGGTTCAGCGGCCCAATCTCCGTGTGCCACATGCCACCCATCTTCGAGTAGTTCTGTCGCACCGTGTACGCCTCGCCGAAGCGCTTCTCGTACTCGGCCACCTTGTTCGGCAGCACGGTGTAGGTCCTCATCTCGTAAATCACGTTGTCGCTCCCGCCTGGATTCTGAGCCCGCCGTCCGTCGGCGCGATTATAAGCCCCCACATCGATCGGCGAAGAACAGCCTGATCTCCTCACCCCTCTGGGGAGAGGGGCAAAGACGCTTCATGGGTTGAAGACGAACCGTCTGAGGCCCCTCCTTCATCCCTCCCCGCGAGCAGACAAGCAACCTCAGCCCTTCGATCCGCACTAAACCCGGCCCGCCGAGTTTGGCCGTCTGCGCCCCAGCGTCGATCTCCTCTCCGCCCGCGGGGAGGAGATGGCGGCAGCCGGAGGACGGGCTTAAGCTTCGCCCATGAAGGTCACCGGCTACGAGACCTGGGTCGCGCGCGTCCCCTATGAAGAGGGGCGCTTCGGCATGCACATCGTCCTGCGCCTGACCACCGATGACGGTCTGCGTGGCGTCGGCTACGTCAGCAACCTGACGCCGTGGTCGCTCAAGGCCCAGCGCGCCGCCATCGAAGCCTTCGCGGAGCAGGTGGTCGGCCAGGACCCCCTGCACGTCGAGAGCATCAACGCGAAGCTGCTCTACATCTTCACCCGCATCCAGCTCTCCGGCCTGGCCAACAGCGCCGCCGGAGTCGTCGATATCGCGCTCTGGGACCTCAAGGCACAGGCGCTGGGACAACCCCTCCATCGCCTGCTCGGCGCCGCGGACAACACCGTGCCCGCCTACGCCAGCTGGAACCTCTGGTGGAGCTACGACCTCGCCACGCTGGTCCGCCACGCTCGGGAGCACGTCGACCGCGGCTTCCGGCAGATGAAGTACCGTCTCGGCGGCGTCCAGGACGTCGCGCAGGCGGTCGAACGGACGCGCGTCCTGCGCGAAGCGGTGGGTGACGACATCGAGCTGATGACCGACATCAACTGGTCCTGGTCGGTGAACCAGGCGCTCGAGATCGGGCGCGCCCTGCAACCCTACCGCCTGTTCTGGATCGAAGACCCGATCTCCGCGCATGACTACGACGGCCTGGCGCGCGTCAACCGCGAGGTGCAGACGCGCATCGCTGCCGGCGAGGTCTACCACGAGGCGCCGCAGTTCACGCGCCTGCTCGAGAATCGCTGCGTCGACGCCCTGATCGTGGACCTCGAGGCCGGCGGCATCACGCAGTGGTTGAAGATCGCCGCGCTGGCTGAGGCTTACCGCGTCCCGGTCGCCAGTCACACCTGTACCGAGGTGGGCGCGCAGCTCGTCGCGGGCATCCGCAACGGCCTCACGGTGGAGTACTTGCCCTGGGCGGAGCCTCTGTTCCAGGAGGTGCCGCAAGTCGAAGACGGACGGCTCGTCCTCTCGCAACGCGCCGGCCTCGGCCTGGAGCTCGACGAGGCCGCGCTGAAGCGCTTCGAATATCACTGATTGCCAACTGTTACTACCTTGACGCAACCGGCAATTCTGCTAGTCTAGACCGGACACTAACCCTCTCGTATGGGTTAGGGTTCGTTGTCACTGGGAACACGCCTGGGGCCCGGGGCAAAGCCCCGTCCTCATCGAGGCATCAGCGCATTAGGAGCACCTTTAGAGGGGTATGGGGAGCATCCCCATCTAGAATAGAGGGGTATGGGGAGCATCCCCATCTAGAAATAACTATGAAGCGAAGTACAGACCGAATCCTCACCAGCCAC
The DNA here is from genome assembly GCA_035293185.1 of Dehalococcoidia bacterium. GTDB lineage: Bacteria > Chloroflexota > Dehalococcoidia > DSTF01 > WHTK01 > WHTK01. The sequence goes on from DATDOP010000289.1 coordinate 5,603, forward strand.
GCCGGCAGCCTGCACCGCCCCGAAGACCTGCGCCAGACCATGGCCAACCGCCGTGACGGCGAGCCCTTCGACGCGGCGTTGACCGCGCGCGTCAAGCAGGCCGTCAACGACGTCGTCCGGCTGCAGGCCGAGAACGGCGTCGACATCGTCAACGACGGCGAATACACCAAGCGCAGCTGGCAGACCTACTCACGCGGCCGCCTTGCCGGCCTCGAGTTCCGCCCCCTCAAGGAGGGCGAGAACCCCGCCTACGGATCGATCACCGCCCGCGAGTCGCAGTACTTCCCGGAGTTCTTCGCGCAGGGCCTCGCCGGTTTCGGGCGCCGCACGCCCACGGTGCCCCAGCCGCAGACGCCTCAGGGTGTCTTCTGCGTTGGGCCCCTGACCTACATCGGCCAGGAAGAATACAAACGCGACATCGAATGGATCAAAGACGCCGCCAAGGCCCAGCCGGTCGAAGAGCTCGTGCTCACGGGCCTCGCCCCGGGGACGATCGAGCACTGGCTGCGCAACCAGTACTACAAGACGCAGGAAGAGATGCTCTTCGCGATCGCCGACGCGATGCACGAGGAATACAAGGCGATTACCGACGCCGGCATCGTCCTGCAGCTGGACGACCCCGACCTGCCGGACGGCTACCACGTCCAGAAAGACATGTCGGTGGCGGAGTACAAGAAGTTTGCCCAGGTGCGCGCCGAGGCCATGAACCACGCCATCCGCGACATCCCGGAAGAGATGGTGCGCCTGCACATCTGCTGGGGCAGCACCCACCACCCGCACACTCAGGACATCCCGCTCAAGGACATCATCGACATCGTCTACAGCGTCAAGGCGCAGTGCTA
>DATDOP010000290.1:0-3323 GCA_035293185.1 Dehalococcoidia bacterium
GCAATCGGTGCCGGCGATGACGTTTTCGCGGCCGACGATGTTGGCGTAGCGGATGATACGGTCGGCGACGAGGCGGGGATGCTCGACGACGTTGGTGGCGTGGCTGACGACGCCGGGCATGAGCAGCTTGCCGTCCGGGAGCTTGGTGTCTTGCCAGACGCGCCATTCGTGCTCGTGGCGGGCGTTGGCAGCCTCGAGGGAGTAGCAGCCGGCGTTGACCATGAGCATGAGGTCGACGATGTCCTCGAGGGGGATGTCGTTGGTGTGCGGGCCGTGCCAGGAGCCCCAGCAGATGTGGTAGCGGATGCGGTCCTCGGGCAGGCCGCGCAGCCCGTGGTTCAGGGCCTCGATGCGCATCTGGGCGAACTTGCGGTACTCCGGGATAGTGGGCTCCGGGATGATGGCGTCCCAGGTGTCAGGCAGGCCGGGGTCGTCCAGCTGAAGCACGAAGCCGGCGTCGATCACCGCCTTGTACTCTGCGTGCATGGCCTCACCGACTGCGAAGAGGAACTCTTCCTCCGTCTTGTAGTACTGGTTCACGCCGCGGGCGAAGGTGCCGGGCGCGATCGCGGGGAGGAATCCCTCCTCGTACTGCCGGCCCGCGAGCCCCGCCTTGAAATTATCGATGTCAGACTGAATCGCCGCCTGGCCGACGTAGCTCACGGGGCCGACGCAGGCCGGCTGCATGCCGATGCCACCGCGGCCGGGGTAGAGCTCGTTGAAGAAGTCAGCGAACTCGATCATGTTGCGCCGGCGGTACAGGGGCGACGAGGTGTACGCCGCGGCCTGGAAGCCGCTCATGCGGTCGGTGTAGTCGAGGAAGACGGTCTTGCTGAACTCACCGTCGTTGATCGAATCGAGGCCGGCTTCGAGCTGCTGCCGCACGACGTCACGCACGCCCTCGCGCACCAGCTCAGCCCGTCGCGCCGTATCGATGGGCTCGCCGCGCTGCTTGGCGCGGTTCTGCTCCAGGAGCTCCGGCGGGCGCGGCAGGCTACCGGCGTGACTGGTGATGATGCGGTCTGTGCTGCGTCTCATGGTTGGTTTCCTTCCTGTGATGGCCGCCGCTGCCCCGGCAGATTCGGTTGGAGGGGAGGCAGGCCGAAGACGGCGCGGCCGTAAGCCTCGGCGTTGTTGTCCCAGAAGAGCGCGGTCTGGTGGGCGCCGGCGTGGACGTCGCGTTGGATGCGCTGCATGGGGTCGGTGTTGAACAGGGAATGGCCGCCGCTGGCCTCGAAGAGGCGGTCGACCGCGCCGACGCAGAGGCGGGAGACGTAGCTGACGTTGCGGCGGAAGCGGAGGGCATCGAAGTCACCGAGCATCTCGCCAGCCTCGGCGCGGGCGACGATCTGCCGCGTGTCATGCGTGACGATGAGCCGGGCAGTATCGGCCTCGACCGATGACTCGGCGAGCCTGAGCTGGACGCCGCCGGACTCCGCGGTGCGTCCGGGGCCGCTGGTGCCGCTGAGGCGCTCGATGAAGTTGTCGACGGCCGCCTGGGCGAGACCGACGAGCGGCGAGCAGAGCGTGTAGGAGAGCATGCCCATCGCGGGCACGCGATAGCTCGCGCGCTGATGCAGCTCCGCCATGCCGGACGCGGGGCCGAGGCTGGCGATGGGCAGCAGGCGGTGCGCCGGCACAAAGGCGTCTTCGATCACGACGTCCTTGCTGCCGGTGCCGCGCATGCCGGAGACGTGCCAGGTGTCATCCAGGACCGCGTAATCGGGGCGCGGGACGAGGGCGAAGCTGGGGCCCTGCGGACCCATGGCGCCGACCAGGGCCCAGGTGCCGGCGTCGGCGCCGCTGGAGAAGTCCCAGTGGCCGGAGAGCCGGAAGCCGCCCTCGACGGCTGTCAGCCTGCCCACGGGCGCGAAGCCGCTGGAGGAGATCGTGTCCGGGCCGGTGGCGAAGTACTCCTCCTGGAGGGCGAGCGGCCAGTGGCCAATCATCCAGTTGTGAATCGAGATCACAGAGTAGCACCAGGCTGTGGAGCCGCAGCCACGGCCCAACTCCATCGCCACCTGGAACATGAGGTCGATCTCGTGGCCGGAGCCGCCGAAGCGGGCGGGCGTGGCGATGTGGAACAGGCCGGCGTTTCTGAGATCGCGGACCGTCTCTGCCGGGAGGTGACGCAGCTCCTCGGCGTGACGGGCGCGCTGCTTGAGCACCGGGACGAGGTCAGCAGCGCGCTGGAGCAGCGTCTCCGGGGATTCCGCGGGCCTGGTTTCGACGCTCATGGCACCACCTCTGAGCTGCGGGGCGCCTGAGTATAGATCAGACGCTAGACTGTGAGGTGATGAAGCTCTCGGTTGTCGACCAGGCGCCGGTGCCGGCCGGGTTCACGGCGGCGGACGCGCTGCGCAACAGCATCGACCTGGCGAAGTACACGGAGTCGCTGGGCTACACGCGCTACTGGGTGGCCGAGCACCACTCGACGGGGTCGCTGGCCAGCCCGGCGCCGGAGATATTGATCGCCCGCCTTGGCGCTGAGACCTCGACGATCCGCATCGGCTCCGGTGGGGTGCTGCTGCCGCACTACAGCCCTTTGAAGGTGGCCGAGACGTTTCGCATGCTGCACGCGCTGTATCCGGGCCGCATCGACCTGGGGCTGGGCCGGGCGCCGGGCGGGACGCGCGTCGACGCGTACGCGCTGCGCTATCGGCAGAACGACGGCGACGAGGACTACGCGGGGCAGCTGGTGGAGCTGATGGCGTTCCTGCATCGCGCCGATTTCCCGGCGGAGCATCCCTTCGGGCGCATCCTGGTGACGCCGGACATGCCGGGCGCGCCGGAGCCCTGGCTCCTGGGGTCGAGCGGCTGGAGCGCGGACGCCGCGGGGCAGCTGGGGCTGCCGTACGCCGCGGCGCACTTCATCAACCCGGTGCCGACGCGCCGCTCAATCGAGCATTTCCGCAACTCGTGGCGCACGACGAAGCAGGCGGGCGAACCGAGGGTGCTGGCGGCCGTGGGGGCGATTGCGGCGGAGACGGAGGCGGAGGCGCAGCACCACTACGCCTCGCAGCGCCTGCGCCGCCTGCTGCGCGACCGCGGCGAATGGGACAACGGGCCGATCCCGACGCCGGAGGACGCGCTGACGCGCCTGGGAGAGTCGCCGGGGCCGCTGACGGCGGACGGGAGCGAGTGGCCGCGGATGTTCGTGGGTAGCGTGGAGCAGGTACACAAGGGGCTATCGGAGATGGCGGAGGCGCTGGAGATCGACGAGCTGATGCTGATCACGGTGGTACACAGCCACGAGGCGCGGCGGCGGTCGTACGGGCTGCTGGCGCAGGCGTTTGGGCTGACGCCGTTGGGAGCGAAGTAGG
>DATDOP010000291.1:0-2436 GCA_035293185.1 Dehalococcoidia bacterium
GGGCGGCGGCGCTTTGGGGGCGCGGCGGTGGTGAACTCGAGGCCATCGGGGATGGCGACGGTGATGCGGCGGGCCTGGAGGTCGACTTCGAGGACGACGTCGTCGAGGGCGGGGAGCAGAATTTCGCCGCGGGGGCCGCGCACGACGTAGACGTCGTTGGCGCCGGTGGAGAAGACGTCGGCCAGCTCGCCGAGCGCTGCGCCGGAGGTTTCCTGGACGCGCGCGCCGAGGATGTCGTGCAGGTAGTAGACGCCTTCGTCCTCGATGGGCATGGCTTGCGGGGCGAGCAGCTCCTTGCCGGGCAGCGCCTCAGCCTGGTTGCGCGTGTCGATGCCGCGCAGCTTGAGGATGACGTTGCGTTGCTGCCAGCGCCCGCGCTCGACGGTGTAGGGCACGCCGTCGAGCCAGAGGCGGCTGCCGGCCTCGAAGCGCTGGGGGAAGTCGGTCAGCGGTTCGACTTTGACCTCGCCGCGGATGCCGTGAGGCGCGGTGATGCGGCCGACGGTGACGGCGGTTGCGGGGTCGAGTTCAGGGTCGGGTGTTGTCATGTCGCAGTGATGCTGGTGAGTGAGATTGCGTCCTTCACCTCACCCCCAACCCCTCTCCGTCGACGGAGAGGGGAGCTCAGCCGCCGTAGCGCCGTCATAGGCTGGGCGGAGCGTGCTGTTCCTTCTGTTACCGTGGTTCCCTTTGTTCCCGCGACGCTAGTCGCCGATGTCGAGGACGGCGCGGGTGTCTTCACGCGCGGACGCGACCTTGAGCAGGGAGCGCATCGACTCGGCGACACGGCCCCCGCGGCCGATGACCTTGCCCATGTCGGCCTCGTTGACGTCGAGGTGGATGACGTGGCGGTGGCCGTCCCACTCCTCGGTGACTTCGACGTCGTCCGGGTTTTCGACCAGGGCGCGCGCGATGTACTCGATCAGCTCTTTCATCTAGGCGTCGGCCTTCGCTTCGGCCTCGGCGGCCGGCGCTTCCGCCTCAGGTTCGGCGGCGGGCTGCTCAGGCTCGGTAGCGGGAGCTTCCTCGACGGCGGCCTCAGGCTCAGCGACGGCGGCGGCTTCGGGTTCCGCGACGGCGGTGGCAGCTACGGGCGCGGCGGCGACGGGCGCCGCGGCAGCAGGACGGGCGGCGGGCGGTTCCGGCGCGGCCTTGGGCTTCGGCGGCGGGAAGACGGGCGCCTGCATCAGGCCCTGCTTGGCCAGCAGCTTGTGGATGATCATCGTGGGCTGGGCGCCCTTGGACAGCCAGCTCTTGACCTTCTCCTCGTCGATCATGAAGCTGGTGGGCTCGGTGCGGGGGTTGTAGGTGCCGACGATCTCGACGTACCTGCCGTCGCGCGGGGCACGAGCATCGGCGATGACGACGCGATAGGTCGGCTGCTTCTTCTTGCCCACGCGCGCGAGTCTGATTTTCAGCAATGTGTTCTCCTCATCTGGCCTAACGAATGCCCATCATTCTGGCCATCTTGCCGGAGGCCATCGACTGCATCAGTTTCTTAGCTTCTTTCCACTGTTTGAGCAGCTGGTTCACGTCGGCGGGGGTGGTGCCGCTACCATCTGCGATTCGCTTGCGCCGGCTGCCGTTGATCATATCCGGGTTGTGCCGCTCCGTAGGAGTCATCGAAAAAACGATGGCTTCCATGCGCTTGAAAAAGGTATCGTCAATCTGCGTTGCCTGCAACTGGCGCTTCATGTTGCCCATGCCCGGGATCATGCCAATCAGGTCGCCGATCGGCCCCATCTTGCGGACCTGCTGCATCTGAGCCACGAAGTCGTTGAGGTCGAGCTGACCGGCTTTGGCGCGCTTGCCAAAGTCGACCATCGTGTCTTCGCCGACCTGTGCCTGCGCCTTTTCGATCAGCGTCATGACGTCGCCCATGCCGAGGATGCGCTGGGCGAAGCGGTCGGGGTGAAAGGCCTCCAGCGCGTCGGCGCGCTCGCCGGTGCCGATGAACTTGATCGGCAGGCCGGTCATGGCGCGGATCGAGAGCGCGGCGCCACCGCGGGCGTCGCCGTCCAGCTTGGTCAGCACGAAGCCGCTGATGCGCGTCGCGCCTCCGAACTCCTCGGCGACGTGCACGGCTTCCTGGCCGGTCATGGCGTCGACGACGAGCAGCGTCTCGTGGGGCTGGAAACCGGTTTCTAACGCCTTGATCTCCTCGACCACGTCTTCGTCCAGCTGCAGGTAGCCGGGGGAGTCGACGATCAGCGTGCCGGTGGCGCTGCGTTTCGCCTCGTCGAGGGCCGCGCGGGCGAGCTTCTTGATGTCGGCGGCGTCGCCTTCGAAGACGGGCACTTCGTTCTGGCGGCCGAGCGTCTTGAGCTGCTCGCCGGCGGCGACGCGATAGGGGTCGGCCGAAACGAGCATGGTGCGGCCGCCGCCCTTCTTGAGGTGCAGCGCCAGTTTGGCGGCCATGGTGGTCTTGCCGGCGCC
>DATDOP010000292.1:0-3641 GCA_035293185.1 Dehalococcoidia bacterium
AGGGGGATGATCACGCTTACCCCCATGTCGAGCAGGAGGATCGAAATCGCCGTTGGGATAATGGCAATTAGCCCCAGGCCAGCTATCAGCCTGGGGATATGGGTTGCGGCGCGAGAAACATGGCTCGCGACCATACTGGTCGCAGCTTAGACAAGGCGCGTACGCCTTGCAACAACTGCCTTACAGCTGAGCCAGCACCTTGCGCGTGGAGATCACGTGGCGGTCGACGCGCAGCTCCTTCGGGTCGATGCCCAGCGCCAGGCCGATTAGCTGCGGCAGGTGCAGGATCGGCACCTCCAGCCCGTTAACGCTGGCGTACTTCGCCGCATCCGGCTGCTGCGCGTCCAGGTTGAGGTGGCAGAGCGGGCAGGGCGTGACCAGGCAATCGGCGCCTTCCTCCTGGGCATTGCTCAGGTGGTTCGCCGCCATGGTCAGCGAGTTCTTCTTGTTAATAGTGAGGATGGGGAAGCCGCAGCACTTGTCCTGTCCTTCGTACGTGATCAGCGTGCAACCCAGCGCCTCGATCACGAACTCGAGGTAGTGGTCGCGGTCCGGGTGGTCGTCGTAACCCAGGACGGCTTCGGGGCGCAGGATGTAGCAACCGTAGAACGGGCCCGCCTTGAGGCCAGTCAGCGGCTTCTTGACCAGGCTCTTCAGCTTGTCCAGGCCCAGGTCTTCGACCAGTACCCAGAGGAAGTTCTTCACCTCCAGGCCCCGTTCGGCGTCGTAGAACAGGCCCTCGTCCGCCAACGACTCGTTGACCGCGGTCGCCAGCTCGGGGCGCTTGCGCATGCGGTCCTGCGCCATCGATTGCACGCCCTGACAGGTGCTGCAGATGTTGATCAGCGGTAGGTCCAAGCGCTGCGCCATCGCGAAGTTTCGCGCGTTGAGCGCATCCGCCGTCTCCAGGCTGTGCTCGCTGATCACGCCGGCGCCGGTGCAGTTGCCGTCGTACAGCTCGACGAGGTCGATACCGAGCTCGGGCGCCACGCGCACCATGGACTGATACAGCTCTGGGCAGGCGCCCTTGGACACACAACCCGGCCAGAACGCGTAACGCATCAATGACTCCCTTCGCTCGGCTTCTTATCGAACCAGTGGAGGATGCGCTTCACGTGTCGCACACCCGGGATCTTGTGCGGGATGATCGGCGGCATCTTGCCGGCTTTGAGCATGCGCGGCGCGCTGGGCAGATAAGACAGCTGGCCGATTAGGTTGAACTTGCCTTCCGTGAACACGGGCAGGCGGAACTCGTCCAGCCGGCCGTTGGCTCCCACGAGCTCAACGAACGCTGCCGTGTGGCGATGCCCGTTGGTGTTCGTGACGCCGTGCTCGCCAGCCGCTGCCCGCAGCTTGAGGATCTGCTCCATGGGCTTCACGTCCTTGGGACAGACCTCGACGCAGTAGTTGCAGCGCGTGCAGTCCCACATGCCGCTCGGTGCGCTCAGTTCGCGCAGGCGAGCGGTGGTCGCATCGTCGCGCGGGTCGCCGGCGAAGCGGTAGGCCTTGGCCAGCGCTGCCGGTCCCAGGAACGACTTGTCGATTTCCAGAACTGTGCAGTCGGAGACGCAGGCGCCGCACATGATGCAGTTCATCACTTCACCCAGCGCTGCCATCGATTCGTTCGGCACCAGGTACTCGCGCTCCGGCGCCTCGCCTTCCGGCTGCAGCCAGGGCTTGACGGCGCGCACCTTGCTCCAGAACGGCGCCATGTCCACGACCAGGTCTTTGATCACCGGCAGGTTGCCGCCCGGTTCGATCAGGATATCTTCGCCTTCCTTGGCGATGGAGCCGATCTGCGTCTTGCAGGCCAGGCGTGCCTTGCCGTTGATCCGCATCATGCAGGAGCCGCAGATGGCGCTACGGCAGGAGCAGCGCAGCGATAGCGTGCCGTCCTGGTACTCGCGCGCCTCGATCAGTGTATCGAGCACCGTCGCGTTGGACGGCATGTCGATCTTGTACTGCTGGTAGTAGGGCTCGGCGCTGCCTTCTGGGTCGAAGCGCTTTACCTTGAGCGTGACCTCCATCAGTTCGCCTCCCGTGGTGCAACAGGCGACAAGCTACAAGCAACAGGGAGCAGCGTCAGTTTTAGGCGGTCCTTGTTGGCTGTTGCCTGGAGCTTGTTGCTTTGCATCAGTACTTCCTCTCCTGGAGCTCCCACTGCGTGATCGTCACCGGTGCCTGGCCGAGTACGGGACCGGAAGCACCGTAGGAGCAGGTGATGTGATGCAGCCATTCCTCGTCGATGCGCTTCGGGAAGTCGGTGCGGAAGTGGGCGCCGCGGCTCTCCTTGCGCTCGACTGCCGAGGCGCAGATCATCTCCGCGCACTCGAGCATGAAGCCGAGCTCGACGTGGAAGAGCAGGTCTGTATTGAACACCTTGCCTTTAGACTCCACGCCCACGGTTTCGTAGCGCTTCTTCAGCGCCTTCACGTCCTCCAGCGCCGATTTCAACTGCTCCTCTTCGCGGAACACCTGGACCTTTTCGTTCATCACGCGGCCCATGTCCATGCGCACGTTGGCGATGCGGTCCGCGGTTGCCGGGCGGGCCAGCCGCTCAGCCAGCTGCTTCTCGACCGCCTCCGCAAAGCGGTTGTCCGGCATGCGCACGTTCTCCGTGCGCGCGCGTTCGCTGGCGTCCATGCCGGAGCGCTTGCCGAAGACAATCGTGTCGAGCAGCGAGTTCGCGCCGAGGCGGTTGGCGCCGTGGACGCTGACGCAGGCCGTCTCGCCGGCGGCGTACAGCCCCGGCAGGTTCGTACGGCCCCAGACGTCTGTCTTGATGCCGCCCATCATGTAGTGCATGCCCGGCAGGATCGGGATCGGCTCTTCGACCACGTCGACGCCGGCGAGGTCGATGCCGATCTCGCGGATCTGCCAGAGGCGCTCGCGGATCACCTCGATGCCCAGGTGACGCATGTCGAGCATCACGCAGCCGTCAATGCCGCGCCCCTCGTTGATCTCGGTCTGCTCCGCCCGCGACACGACGTCGCGGCTGGCCAGCTCCATCATGTTCGGCGCGTACTTCTCCATGAAGCGCTCGCCGGCGGCGTTGAGCAGATACGCGCCTTCGCCGCGCGCGCCTTCAGTGATCAACACGCCGGAGCCCTTCAGGGTCGTGGGGTGGAACTGCACCATCTCCATGTCCATGCACAGGGCGCCCGCGCGGTAGGCCAGGCTGATGCCATCGCCGGTGCAGATCAGGGCGTTGGTGCTGGGCTCGTAGACGCGGCCGAGACCGCCGGTAGCCATGATCACCGCCTTGGCGCCGATCACGCTGACCTGGCCGGTGCGGATCTCCATCGCCACGGCGCCCTTGCACATCCCGTCCTCGACTATGAGGTCGATGACGAACCACTCCTCGTAGATGCGCAGGCCGTGCTTGATCAGCTGCTCGTACATGACGTGCAGCATTGCCTGCCCGGTAATGTCGCCGACGAAGTAGGTGCGAGCACGCTGCTGTCCGCCAAAGGCCCGCGATCCCAGGTGTCCAGTCTCGTCGCGGTGGAAGATCACGCCCATGTGCTCCAGGTTGATGACCTCGCCACCGGCCTCGGAGCACAGCACCTCGATGGCGTCCTGGTCGCCGAGGTAATCGCTGCCCTTGACGGTGTCGAAGGCGTGGTCCTGCCAGGAGTCGC
>DATDOP010000293.1:0-4125 GCA_035293185.1 Dehalococcoidia bacterium
TCGCAGATGGACTTCGACATCGACCTGGCGAAGCGCCAGAGCAGCGAGAACCCGGTGTACTACGTGCAGTACGCCCACGCGCGCAGCTCCGGGATCATCGGGCAGGCGGCGGAACGCGGGTTGAAGTACGAGGACGGCAACGTCGAGCTGCTGCGGCACGAGGCAGAGCTGACGCTGCTGCGCAAGATGCTGCTGCTGCCGGAGCTGGTGGAGACGATCGCGGAGAACCACGAGCCGCACCACCTGCCGCACTACGCGCTGGAGCTGGCGACGGCGTTCCACGACTTCTACGAGAAGTGCCGCGTGCTGGACGACGCGGCGCCGGACCTGACGCGGGCGCGCCTGAGGCTGATCGCGGCGGCGAAAATCGTGCTGGGCAGCGCGCTGGCGCTGATGGGGATGACGGCGCCGGACAAGATGTAGGCGGGCCGGGGAACAGGCAACAGGCAGCAGGCAGCAGGCAACAAGCAACAGGGACCGCAGCCGCCTGCTTGCCGGACATAACAGGGCCTGACTTCGTGTATCGTTGGCGACGTGAGGCTTGCCCGCGCCCGTCTGTCTCTCGGCCTGCTCGTGGTTGCTGCGGCGCTGATTCTCGGGGTCGTGGTGCTGCTGCGCTCCGACGGAAAGGCCAGGGTGCTGCCGGAGGAGGGCACGTTGGCGGGCGAGCTTATCGACCTGGACGCCGAGGGTCCCGTGGCGCTGACGCCGGGCCTGTACGTGCTCGACGTGACGAGCGGTGGCGTCTGGCGCGTGCTCGAGCAGAAGGGATTCGACATCGGCGAGGGCCCTTCGTATCAATGGTCGCGCGACGGTGAGTGGCTGGTGAGCAACAGCATCGGCAACTACGAGCAGATCATCGCTGTCTCGCGCGACGGGCGCCAGAGACGCGACGCGAAGGGCCAGGCCTGGAGCGTCCAGCGGCTGGACGACGGCGACTTCGCGCTGCACATGCGGCCGGGGACGCTGCAGGAAGAGCAGCAGGAGATCCTCGGGAAGTTCAACCTCGATTCGATGGCCTCGGACCAGATGATAACGACCACCTATCCTGCCGCGGTTTCGCCCGACGGCGCTTATGTCGCGCAACTAGGCGAGGGCGAGCAGCTCGACCTGTTCGAGCTGAAGTCCGGCAAACGCACGACACTGCTATCGAGGACGGGCGATCCGCTGGGCTGGCAGGCCGGAGGGGACAGCCCGTGGTCGCCGGACAGCAGGCAGCTGACGGTGATGGACTACAGCGACGAGTCAGCGCTGCTGGTCACCGGCCTGGACGCTGGCAAGGAGCCGGTGAAGGTGGCGAACAACGCCATCGGCTCCGCGTGGTCGCCGGACAGCCGCAGCCTGGCGTACGTGACCTACGAGTACACGGAAGACGACGAGCTTGATCCCGAATTTCGCATTGAGGTGCGGCGCGCTGACGCCAGCCAGCCGGCGCGACGCCTGACGCTCGGGACGAGGCCGGCCTGGTCGCCGGACGGCGAGAGCCTGGCTTTCGTCAGGGACGGCGAAATCTGGCGCATCGGCGTCGACGGCGACGGCGAAGAACGGCTGGTGGCTTCACCGTTGCCTTTGCTCGATGAGCCACGCTGGTCGCCGGGCGGGCGCTACCTGGCGTTCCGGGCGATGTCCGGCGGCGGCGACATTTTCGCGATCGACGCCGATGGCGGCAATGAACGCCTGATCGGCCTGGGCAGCGATCCCGTATGGAGTCCGGACGGCAACCGCATCGGCTTCATGGTCGGGGCAGCCTTCCTGGGCTTCCGCGGCAGCATCGCCACGATGGATCCTGACGGGTCGTCCATCGTGATGCTGGGCGACGTCCTGTACAGCGACGCGCTGTCCCCCTGCCTGGGCGACAAGTACGAATGGTCGCCTGATAGCAGGTCTATCGCGTACTGGAGCGACGCCGCCGACGGGCTCTACGTGGTGGCGGCGGACGGCAGCACGCCCGCGCGATCGCTGGGTGAGGGGCTTGCACCTTCGTGGTCACCGGACGGCGGGCGCCTGGCCTACTCGGCCAGCAGCCGTCCGTTCTGCGCGCTCTTCGTCGTGGACACGGCCGGCGGGACGCCGGAGAAGCTGGCCGACATGGCGGTGGGGCCTGCGTGGTCGCCGGACGGGAGGTGGATCGCCTACGAGCCCGTAGCCGGTTTCGGCGCCAGTCCCGAGTTGATGCTGGTCTCGCCCGCGGACCCCGCGCAGCGGCGGTCCCTGGGCCCGGGCTCGCGGCCGCAGTGGTCGAGGGACAGCCAGCTCATCGCCTACTACAGGCCGCGAAACGTCTCCGTCAGCGGCCCGCGAGTGCCGGCGCCGGGCGAGAGCCGCGAGGGTCTGATAGTTGTGCAGCCGATCAGCGAAGGAGCCGCGCCGATTGTCGAGGTTCCAGTCAGCGGGTTTGCCGGCGCATTCGCGCTGTCGCCGGACGGACGGCGGCTGGCCTACTCGGTGTCTAACCAGGGCGACTTCGCCATCTACGTTGTCGACCTGGCAGACCCGGCGAACGCGCAGTTGCTGACGACAGGGATGTCGCCGTCGTGGTCGCCGGACGGGAAGACGATCGTGTTCGGGCGCTACTACACGAACTAGCGGTTTCGATTTTGTTTGACAGTCCCTCATCTGGCTGTGGGAGAATCCGCGCGTAGGGTTTTCTGGCAGCGGGAGGTGGATAGTGGCACTGTTCTTTTCAATTGTCCCGGAGTACCAGCGGCTGGTGAGGTTCACGCTGGGGCGCTACGACGGCGCGCCGCGCGGGCCGGGTTGGGTCTGGGTCATCCCGCTGGTGCACGGCACCATCCGGGTTGACCTGCGCGAAGAAGTGTTCGACGTGGAGCCGCAGACCTGTATCACGAAGGACAACGCGCCTGTAACCGTGGACATGCTCGTGTTCATGCGCGTGGTTGACCCTGAGATGTCGGTGATGAAGGTGCAGAGCTACCGTCTGGCGTCGCGCGGCATGGCGATCACGACGTTGCGTGCCGTGGTCGGCGACATGCCGCTGGACGACGTGCTGGCGAAACGCGAGCAGATCAACGCGATCATGCAGGCGCGCATGGATGAAGTGACGGACCGCTGGGGCGTCAAGGTCAATGCTGTCGAGATCCGTGAGATCCTGCCGCCGCGCGACATCCAGGAGGCGATGAGCCGCCAGATGTCGGCCGAACGTAACCGTCGCGCTGTCGTCACCGAGGCAGAAGGAACGCGCGAGGCCGCGGTTACGATCGCCAACGGCAACCGTGATGCGGCGATCCTCAACGCGGAGGGGGCCAAGCAATCAGCCATCCTCAACGCCGAAGGAAGCCGCCAGGCCGCGATCCTCAACGCGGAAGGCTTCTCGACGGCCCTGGAGCGCATCTTCCAGACGGCCAGCCGGGTCGACGACAAGACGATGGCGCTGCAGTACCTGGACATGATGAGAGCGCTGGCCAGCGGTCCTTCGACGAAGTGGGTGATCCCGATGGAGCTAACGAGCTTTGTCCAGGGCTTCGCGCGCAATATAGCCACGGCGGCGAGCGCTAACGGCTCGGCGGCGTCAGGCAGCGGCGGTAGCAGCAACCCGGCGCCTTGAACCGGGACGACGGCCGGGAGAGCCGCCTGCGCGTCGAGAAGCTGGTGGAGCAGCTGGCGCGCATGGCCGCGAGCATCGAGGCATGTGAGGCGCTGGGCGTCAACGGCGTGCTGGCGGAGCAGGTGGACGTCAGCTTTATCGAGGATCCGCTGGACTACATCGCCTATGACCTGACTCAAGCGTTGATCGCCGCCGACAGCGACGAAGCCAGCACGAACGAAGTGCCGCCGCTGCTGGCGACGCTGGTCGCCGAGTTCAAGCTGTGCCGGGCGCTGCAGGGACGCGTGGACGAAGTGGAGCTGGTGCGGCGGGCGCTGGCCAACCTGGAGAACGAGACGGGGTAGGAGCGGAGGGAACAAGCGGAACAGAGGGAACAATGGGAACACTTCGCGCGACGTGCGTTTTCATCGCGGTCGTTGCTTTTGTTTCCCGCTGGATGCCCGTGGTTAGACTGCGCCCGCTTTAGTTCCAGGGAGGCGCAATGGCAACGTACGTCCTGGTGCACGGAGCGTGGCACGGCAGCTGGTGCTGGGGCAGAGTCGCGCCTCTGCTGCGCGCGC
>DATDOP010000294.1:0-3065 GCA_035293185.1 Dehalococcoidia bacterium
CGCCGAAGGGCAGCGCGTGCGTCAGGGCCAGATCCTCGGTGAGGTCGGCTGCACGGGCAGCTGTTCCGGCACCCACCTGCACCTCGAGGTCTTCCAGTCCAACCAGCGCCAGAACCCCATGCGCTACCTGCCGTAGCCAGGCCCACCAGAACCCGTCTCGACCAGACCCTCAGGCGCCGCCTTTAGCCGGGGCTTGGGGCAGGCTCCTCTTCTTCGGCGGCTCCATCTCAGCGCTAGACGCCCTGGGCGCCGCCTTTAGCGGGGGCTTGGGGCAGGCCCCTCTTCTTCGCCGGCTCCATCTCAGCGCCAGACGCCCCAGGCGCCGCCTTTAGCGGGGGCTTGGGGGCAGAGCCCCCATCTTCAATACCCGTTCTTCGGGGGCCTCGTCAGGTAGTAGAAGCCCCAGCTGCCGCCGCCCGCCAGGAACACAACGCCCGCCAGCATCAGTGACCGGCTGCTCAGCAAGCCGCCCTCAGGCGCTGCCGCCAGGCCACCACCCGCGTCGCCCAGAGGCGTCAGCGTCGGTTGAGCGAGGTTGGTCTGGGCGCGTGCCGGCGCCCGGGTTGGCTGCACCTGTGCCCCGGGCTGCGGCGGCGCGGCGGCGCCGGCCTGACGCCACGTCGCGTCTGCTGTCGCTCCGCCGCTGGCGGACGATCCGCGTGCCGCCGCCGGAGACGCGGTTGGCGTCTCCTGGACCTGAGACTCCGGCGCCGGGACGCCGCAGCTGGACGAGTCGTTGCCGGCGTTGGGGTCTGCCGGCGATTCCAGTAGCGAGATCTGGATTGTCACCCAGGGCGGCCGGGCTGTGTTGGCCAATGGCAGGTTGACGCTGGCCAGCGGCTCCAGGCTCAGGTAGTGGTCGTGTTCCTCCAGCACTCCGCTTTCCGTCGAGAGCGTCAGGCGCACGGTGCGTCCCTCCAGGGGCGTGGCGCTGGTGTTGAACACGGTAGCCATCAGCGGTTGGTCGCGCTCGCAGAAGTTGTTGAAGAACACCACCGCCAGGTCCTGGGCAGGCACCGGCGTCGGCGAGGGCGTCGGCGAAGGCGTTGCGGTCGGCGCCTTCGTCGCGGTTGCGGTTGCGCTCGCCGTGGGCGTCGCAGCGGTCTCGGCCTTAGTGGTCGTGGTTGCGGTCGGCGTCGGCGAAGGCGATGGCGATGGCGATGGCGGCGCGGACTCAGCTACGCCGGCCCCTGTCGCCAGGCCCATGGCGGCGAACAGCAGGATCGAAATGCCGAGGCGCAGGAGGTGGCTCCACGGGCGCCAGCAGGCGACCTCGCGCGCGAGCCCGTCTTGATGATTCATCCCTAGGAGTTTTCGCGCTCGCGGCCCGGCTGAGAATCGGGGTTCACACTGATTCGTCGTTCGCCCGCAACCGCCGGACGGCGTCTCGACCCCGCTTCCAGATTCGCGGCGAGGGTCAAATAAGGGCATTCCCCGATGCGCCGTGTTAACAGCGGCTCCGAAACCTGAACAGAGGTGTCAGAGAGAAGCCTCGCTGACTGACTTTGCCGGAGACTCGACCGCTTCTGGGAGAGGTGCCGGTACGACCCAGAAGGAGGGTGCCGTAGCGCAGGAAACGCAAGACCCCGTGGCAAGGCGCGTTCGCAGCCTTACCAAATAGAAATCGCGAACACACGCATTAAACGGAGGGACTATCTAGAAATGAACTTGCGAAACCTTATTCGCAAGGCGAGCCGAGGCGAAGAGGGCATTACCGGTCTCGAAACCGCGATCATCCTGATCGCCTTCGTGGTCGTCGCCACCGTCTTTGCATTCGTCGTCTTGACGACAGGTATCTTCAGCGCCGAGCGTGGCAAGGAGACGGTGTTCGCCGGCCTTGCCAAAGCACGTGGCACCATGGAAGTCCGTGGTGGCGTCGTCGTCTCCGACAACGACGTGGCAATCGTTCAGACCGGTATCACCGACGGGACGATTCAGTTCTCGGTCGCGACCACAGCCGGTGGTGAGGCGATCCCGCTGGACTTCACAGCGACCACCAACCGCACGGTGATCGCCTACCGCGACGCCGCCGTGGTCACCGACGATGTCGAGTACACGGCGACCCCGATTGCCGGTGACGCCGATTCTCTGCTCGAGCCGGGTGAGCTTTTCCTCATCTCGATCGACATTGCCGACACCGGTGGCGCCTTCGCGCCCAACGACCGTGTCACGCTCGAGATCCAGACGCCGGTTGGCGCCGTGATCGACCTGACCCGTTCGCTTCCGGCACAGCTTGATCCTGTGATGCAGCTTCACTAGGCCGGAATCTCGTTTCCCGGGACGGCGCTTGCGAGGGACGCGGGCGCCGTCCCACAACACCAAAGCAGGGATAGCATGGAGCTAGCTTCCAAAGTCACAGCATTAGAGGAAGAGGTCGCCGTCCTCAAGGGCGAGATCAAGACAATCCTCCAGGAAGTCCGTACCGCCGTCCTGGCGCGCGAGAATCCCTTCGCCGCGGACTCGTACGAGAACCTGCACATACCCTCACCGGCCGCCGCACCTCATCCCGCCGCCGAGCCCGAAGCACCGCCAAGGGTCATTCAGCTGAACCCGGCTCCGGAGCCGGACCTTCAGCATCCGCAAACCACACCATCGCAGCCATGGGCTGCGGTTGAGACCGATGTAGCGCGCCAGCCGCTGCCCTCGACTCCCCCGGCGAAACGCCGCTGGAGCGCCGGTGCGCTGGCCACCCTCATGGCCTGGACGCAGGACACCACCTCTCGCATGGACGCGAGCGACCTTGACATCGTCCTGTCCATGGCGCGCTATGGCGGCCTCATCGAAGAAGAGTTGGAAGCAACGCTGACCAAGCTGGCGGCGCCGCTGTTCCCACGAGGGCAGGAGAAACGCCGTAGCGGCGTCAGCGACTACCTGCTGGCGCTGCGAGAGCTCGCCGCACTGATCGAGGACGCAGAAGAAGGCTACAGGAGTCCTTCCTGGAAGGACTCTGTTCGCAGGGCTAGCTAGGAGGGCCGCCCGTGGAGAAAGCAATTGCGACGGTGATGCTCACCGTTGCGGGTATTACTGCCATCCTGGCGGTACTGAACGCGTTCATGCCCGCCATT
>DATDOP010000295.1:0-27645 GCA_035293185.1 Dehalococcoidia bacterium
TAAACGCCTTAGGACCCCCTTTAGCGGGGTTTGGGGCGGAGCCCCATGCTTAGTAGCGGAGCCCCATGTTTAGTACTGGATGTTATACTGCGCCCTGTCCGACATACGTCAGCGATTTATCGCCTAGAGGAGAACTATGACCGCTCAGAAGGAAAGTGTTGTAACCCCGGAGCGCCTGTCGCAGGGCATCAACTACAAGCAGTGGATGGAGCAGATCGACCGCAACCAGGAGAAGTTCGTCGACAACTTCGAGGGTACTCAACTCAACGCCGACGACGTCGCGGCGATCAAGGCCCTGATGGCGAAGGACGGCGGCCCCGCCACCTGCATGGCCATCGGCGAGCCGTGGTGCCCGGACGTTTTCCGCGGCATGCCGGTTATCGCGAAGCTCTGCGAGGCCACGGGGCTGGACCTCAAGATCTTCTTCCGCGACCAGCACATCGACCTGATGAACGAGTACCTCTACAAGGGCGAGTTCCAGTCGATCCCCACGCTCGTCTTCTTCACGAAGGACCACAAGGAACTCGGCGTCTGGCACGAGCGTGCCCAGAAGGCCCGCGACGAGATGCCCCAGCTCAGCGAGATCACGGCGAAGATGCGCAACCAGGAGCTCTCCGAAGAAGAGCGCCAGAAGCACATGGACCAGTACGCGGCCTTCCAGAAAGGCCCCGTCTGGGGTGGCTGGCGTGACGCCGAAGTCAAGGAGATCCGGACCCTGCTCGAGGCAGCGGTCAGGTAACGCCCTCCTCCGCACCGGCAACAAGGGCGGCCTTTCTGCGGGCCGCCCTTCGATTTGCCGACGTTTATCATAGATATACGGTTTGACGGCCTGATCGGCCGGTCTTACCCTCAGATGAAATAGGGGACTGGAGCGTCCTTGGGCGGCACTTTCCGGGTCGGCAAGCTTTTCGGGTTCAACATCAGCGTCCACTGGACCTGGTTCTTCATCTTTTTCCTGGTCACGTGGACCTTCGCCACGGGTGTCCTCGAAGAGTTTTATTCCGACTGGACGGATGCCCGCCGCTGGACCGTAGCGGTCGCGATCTCGCTGATCTTCTTTCTCTCCATCCTCCTCCACGAATGCTCTCACTCGCTCGTCGCCCGCAGGTACGGCATCCCCGTGTCAGGCATCACGCTGTTCGTCTTCGGCGGCGTCTCCAACATGACCCGGGAGCCGGATGATTCGAAGCAGGAGTTCTGGATCGCCATCGTCGGCCCCTTCACCAGCTTCGCGCTCGGCATCCTCTTCGCCATCGGTTACTTCATCCTCTCCCCAATCGAGGACGGCGCCGCCGCGGTCTCCGGCAACCTCGCGGCGATCAATCTCGCAATCGGCATCTTCAACTTGCTGCCGGGATTCCCGCTGGACGGTGGCAGAGTGCTGCGCAGCGCCTTTTGGGCCAAGCGTCACAGCCTGGTGGAAGCGACGCGCTCGGCCTCAAACGTGGGCATGTTCGTTGCCTACGGGCTGATGGCCATCGGCGTCCTCTGCTTCTTCCTCGTCTCCTTCATCACCGGCGTCTGGTTGTTCTTGATCGGCATGTTCCTGCGCTCGGCATCCGTGGAGAGCTACGAGCAGGTCTTTTTGGATGTCGTGCTGCGTGGCATACCCGCCAGCGCCGTCGCCAAACAGGACTATGTCAAAGTGGCGCCCAACCTGACACTCGCCGAGCTGGTCGAGGATTACATCCTGGCCGGCGACGGCCGCTGCTTCCCGGTGGTCGTCGAGAACGAGCTGCACGGCCTGATCACGCTGCACGACGTGCGCAAGGTCCCCCGCGAAGACTGGAAGACAACCAGCGTCTACCGGGCGATGACACCGCTTTCAGAGCTGCACAGCGTCACCATGCGCGACGACCTGCCCAAGGTCCTCGCCGAGATGGCCGCCGGCGACTTCAATCAGGTGCCGATGCTCGAAGGCAAGAGCCTGATGGGCCTGATCTACCGCGCCGACGTGATCCGCTACATCCAGGTGCGCCAGGAGATGCTCCCGACCCACTGATCACAGGCGCGGGTCGACTGGTTCGCTCTCCAGCGCCAGGACGCCGAACACGCACTCGTGAACCCGCCATAGCGGTTCGCGCGCGACAAACCGCTCGAGAGCTTCCACGCCCAGCGCGAACTCCCGCAACGCCAGTGAGCGCTTGGCGCTGAGCCCGCGATTTCGCAGCCGGTCGAGGTTCGCCGGCAGCGTGTACTCGGCTCCGTAAATCAACCTCAGGTACTCGCGGCCGCGGCACTTGAGCGCCGGCTGGACGAGGCCTCTGGCGTCCCGGAGCGTGAACGCCATCGGCTTGACGACCATGCCTTCCGACCCGCCGGCCGTCATTTCCTCCCACCACTGCACGGCCCCGGCGACAGAGTGTTCGTCTGTGAGGTCCACGGTCCGCGCCTGCGTGTGCTTCAGTTGCGGAGACTGCAAACCAGTCAGCATCTCCAGATGCCAGGAATGAGGCTTGTCGAAGTACGCCGAACCCTCGGAGGCCAGCAGGTGAAACGGGGCGATGCGAATCTCGGCCGGCGAATCGATGCGCGCCGCGAAGTGCTCATACGCGCTGACGTAGCCCTGCGTAAGGACGTCTCGGCTTCGCATCGATTCCAGCAACCCGTCCATATCCACCCCGCGAGCCGCAGCCGCCGCGATCGCCTCTACCGCCCTCGGCAGCGCTGCGCGGGCCGACTCCCCCGCCGGCGCGTATTGCTGGTCGATCAGCTCCTGAGCCTTCAGTGACCAGGGCATGATCTCGCAGTCGAAGCAGAACCAATCCGTCTGGAAGCGGCCCCAGTACTCCCCGGCTTTTAGCGCAGACCTCAGCTCCGCCAGCAGCATCTTCTCGATGCCGGTGTCGGCAAAGAAACGCCGCCCGGTGCGCGTGAAGACAACGCCGTCTTCGCCCTCGAGGTGAAAACGCCGGGCTGCTGCATCTACGTCCTTGCAGACGACGACGATTGCCCGCGAGCCCATGTGCTTCTCCTGGCAAATCACTTCAGAGATGCCGCGATTGCGGTAGTAGTCAAATGCCTCCAGAGGGTGCTCCAGGTACCCCTCCAGGCGGCTGGTCTCCGAGGGCGACATCGTTGGCGGCAGGTAAAGCAGCCAGCGCGGATCGGCCGCGAAGCGCGACATCACCTCCAGCGCTGCTGCCGCGTTCTCCTCCCGAATCGTTACCCGGCCGTGCAGCCGCGTCGTCACGGTGCGCTTGCCCGTGACGTCGGCGATATCCAGGAGGTCGCCGTCGCGCCAGTCAACGGTGGCCGCGTCGCGCTCAGCGCTGAGCGGACGCACCGGCTCGTAATAGACACGCGCTGACGGGACAGACACCAGCTCGTTCTCCGGGTATCGCAGCGCCGTCAGCCGGCCGCCGAAGACGCAACCCGTATCCAGGCAGATGGTGCGGTTGAGCCACGCCGGTTCAACCACCGGAGTGTGGCCGTATACCACGGTCGCCCGACCGCGGTACTCCGAGGCCCAGTTGTAGCGCACGGGCAAGCCGTACTCATCGGTCTCGCCGGTCGTCTCACCGAAAAGCGCGAAATCGCGCACGCGCGACGAAGCGCGCCCCTGATACGCCTGCTTCATTCCGGCGTGAGCGACAACCAGACGACCCTCGTCCAGCACGTAGTGGCTGATCAGGCCGTCGATGAACCGGATGACCTCCTGCTTGAATTCGTTGCTCTCCGCCTCCAACTGCGCCAGTGACTCCTCGAGCCCGTGCGTGCGCTGCACGTTCTTACCCTGCAGGGCGCGCATCAGCTTCACGTCATGGTTGCCGGGGACGCAAAGCGCTGTTCCTGCTCGGACCATCGACATGACCAGGCGCAGGACGCGCGGCGTGTCCGGCCCCCGGTCGACAAGGTCGCCGAGAAAGATCGCCCTACGCCCGTTCGGCGCGGCCACCTGGATTGACCCGCCCTCTTCCTCGAGCTCGTAGCCGAGGTTCGCCAGAAGCGCTGTCAGTTCGGCGTAGCAGCCGTGGACGTCGCCAATTATGTCAAATGGACCGTTCTCATTCTTACGGTCCGTCCACAGCTTCTGGCGTTCGATCGTCGCCGCTTCGACTTCCGCCACGGACGAAAGCGTGAACACGTAGCGGAAACCCTCCCGCTGCAGACCGCGCAATGACCTTTGCAGCTGCTGGTGCTGTTGTCGGACGACGTGTGGCCCGAAGTCGCGCTCCGGGCGCGCGACGTTGCGCTCCTGTGCCAGCTGCGCCGGCAGATTCAGCACGATGGCGACGGGCAGGACGTCGTTCTCCCTCGCGAGGGCGACCAGGGGCTTGCGCGCCTCCGGCTGGACGTTGGTCGCATCGACCACGGTCAGGCGGCCGCCCGCCAGGCGCTTCGCCGCCACGAAATGCAGCGCCTCGAAGGCCTCCTTGGTCGCGCCCTGGTCGTTCTCGTCGTCGGAAACCAGGCCGCGAAAGAAGTCAGAGGAAAGCAGTTCCGTCGGCTTGAAGTGCTTGCGCGCAAACGTCGATTTGCCGGATCCGGAGGCCCCGATCAGGACAACGAGACACAGCTCGGGGATCGTCAGGTTCACAGGCTGAATACCGCCATCTGCGTCGGACCGCCGAGAGACGGGTCGACGTCGCCGATCGCCTCGTAAGTAACGGTGTAGCCGTGCCTCGCCGAGACCGAGTCGCCCCAGGCCTCGAACTCACCCCTCGACCACTCGAAGCGGTGGTCTGGATGCCGAAACCTGCCGGCCGGCAAACCGGCAAAGCGCGCGTTGTACTCCGCGTTGGGCGTCGTTATGACCACGCAGCGCGGCCGGGCGTGCCCAAAGACAACGCTCTCGAACGCCGACAGGCGGCCCGGGTCCAGATGCTCGATGACCTCCAGGACAGCCGCGGCGTCGTAGCCCTCGATGCGCCGATCGCGGTAGGTCAGCGACCCCTGCATCAGCTTGAGGCGGGCGGCCTGGCGCTCCGGCATCTCATCCACGCGTAGCCGGCGCCGGGCGCCCTCGAGAGCAGCGGAAGACACCTCCAGCCCCACGATCTCGTCCACGTCGCGTTCCTTGAGCAGACTGGCTATCAGCCTGCCTTCGCCACAGCCCAGGTCCAGAATGCGCCGCGCCTGCCGCTGCTTCAGCACACCCACGACTGCTTGCAGGCGCAGCGTGTTCAGCCCCACGCGCTCTTCGAGGGCGCTTTCGCCCTGTCCTCGTGCCTCAGGTTCTTCTTCCTCGACCTGGTCCTCGGCCTCAAGCAGCTGCGCCAGTGCCGCCCGGCGCAGCGCTCCTCGATGCTTCAGGTAGCGGTCCGCGATCTGCTCGCGCATAGGGTGACGCGCAAGCCAATCGCCGCCTCGCCTCAGCAGCTTCTCCACCTCGTCATCACCCACCCAGTAGTGCTTCTCGTCGTCCAGGACCGGGATAAGTACGTAGAGATGGTTGAGCAGCTCCTGCAGCGTGCACACGCGCCGCAGCGAAATCGACAGGTAGCGCGGCGACAGCGGTGCTACAACCGAGACCTCATAGCCCAGCGGTTCGAAGACCTGGCGCACGAAGCCCTCTCCGTCGCGGACCCGGACGACGTCCAGCGTCGCTTCCAGGTTGATCGGCTTGGCCGCGAGCTCGGGACGCTCGCGGCTGGTGCCGGCCAGGGCGCTGGAGAAGACGCGAGACATGGCGACGCTCATGAACGATGACGCAACGTAAGGCCGGTCGCTCACGTAGTCGTACTTACGCGAGGGTCTGCGCCCTCCCGGCCCTTGCACAAGACCCACCTGGTCTACTTCCAGCAAGAGCACCGCGCTGCAGCGATCGGCGCCTGCCTCCGGAAAGAAGACGCGTGCGACTCCGAACGGCAGCTTGAACGAATGCAGACGCTCCGGGTTCTTGTGCAGCAGGTAGCCCAGGTCGGTGGCCGGCGAATGAGTTGTCGTTAACGTTAGAAGCATTCAGCCGGATGGTAACAGGCTGGAGAATCGCATTTCCACGTCGGATGATGTCAAATCCGGCCCGGCTCGATGCTATAATCCGCGCCGTGGAAGCAGTCAGCTGCGGTCGCTGCGGGGCCAAGAGAGACACCATCGACAACTTCTGCCGGCGCTGCGGTCATCAGTTCACGGTGAATCTGCCGGCGGTGCGCTCCCAGAACCTGCCCGCCCTGCGCCGAAGCCTGCCGCCGTCACTGGTTGGCAGCGTGGCTGTGCTCGCGGTCGGCACCGGCATCGAGTGGCTGGCACGCCGCATGGCCGGCTCGGCTGCGCGTGCTGCCGGCCGGGCGCTGATCGGCCAGGACCGCTCCGTCGCTCCCACCAGGCGCCCCTCGAGTCCCGATGACGTCACGGTTGACGAACTGCTCTACGTCCGGAAGGTTCAGCTCCGCCGCTAGTCCGACACTGCCCCCGCCCTTGCCCCACGTCGTAGCCGGGAGAGGCCCTTGGCCTGGCAGCCCCTCCGCTCTGCGATCCTCTGCGCCGCGCTGGCGCTCGCCCTGGCCCACATCGCACCAGCCTCGGCCCAGGACCTCCTGCACAACGGCGGCTTCGAGCAGGGAACGTCCGGCTGGCTCGGCCCCGGCATTTCGACCGCCGGCTGCAGCGCCCGCTCCGGCGCCGCGGCACTCGCCATCCCGATCTTCCTCCGCCAGAACCTCGCATCTTCGCCGGCCGGCGGCTCTTACACCCTCACAGGTTGGCTCAAGGCGCAGACGGGCTCGGGCGCCGCGGAGCTCTCCTTCGTCTGGCTCGATGCGACCGGGTTCGAGCTGACGACTGCCTCAAAGGACGTGGCCGTTGGCGCCGGCTACGCCGCGTTCAGCTTCAGCGCCACCTCGCCTGCAGCCGCGCGCGGCCTCGGCGTACGCATCGAGACTGAAGGCGCCGCCATCTGCGTCGACGACCTTGGTCTGTCGGGCCCGCCGCCGGCCACGGCAACTGCGCCATCCCAGCCTTCGCAACAGTCGAGCGCCCTGGCGAGCCACACTGCGCAGCCCACCGTTCCCTCCTCCACTGCCACGCCCCGGCCGTCGCTGGCTCCCTCGGCCACCAGCGTTCCTGCCGCATCGGAGTCGGCACCGTCACCCCGCTTCGTCAACGGCGGCTTCGAAGACGGTCTGGACGGCTGGAGCAAGTTCGGCGGCAGCCTGGGCCTCATCCTCACACCGGTAAACAGCGGCCGGAATGCGGGGCAGCTGACCAGCCACACAGACTCGACAAAGTGGGCCTACCAGACTGTCGTCATCGATCCTGCGCTCCCCTACGAGTTCACCGGCTACGTCAGCGCCGGCCCCGGCGTCGCGAGCGCCTACCTGCGCATCTCCTGGTACGCATCGGCTGACGGCAGCGGCCCGGCGATTTCAACCGACGACTCCACCGAGACCATTGACGCCACCAGCGATGGCTTCGCTTTGCTGACCACCGGCGCCATCGCTCCGCCAGACGATGCGCGCTCGGCGAGGCCACGCGTGGTGATGACACCCGCCGGCGCGGCAGCGGCTTCGATTGCTTTCGACGACCTCTGGTTCGGCGTGGCCGCAGAGCCAATTCGCCCGCAGACCGCGATCGCTGTGGCCACTGACCTTCCCAACGACCCGCCTTCCGCGGGCGCGAGCCAGCCCCGATCACGTCCCAGAAATGACACCCCCGGCCTGGATTCAAGCGCCCCCGGCAGAGCAGACGAAGTGAAATCGGCGATTGCGCCTGCGGCCCCAGCGGACGTCGTCCCGTCCGGGCCTTTGCTCTTGAACCGCGACGAAGAGCGCGGCGTGCCAACGATCTGGCTGGGAGGCTCGCTGCTCTTCTTCATCGGCCTCGGCGGCAGCTACCTGCTCGGCAAACACCGCCTCGCCTGACCTGCGCCTGTTGTTCGGTCCGGACGGCCCAACCTATACTGACGCAGCAGATTGACCTCACATCCAGACTCGCCGCCGACGTCCCACGGGCAGAACATCGCCCCGGTTATCGCTATTGACGGACCCGTCGCTTCGGGAAAGACCGCGGTCGGCCTCAACCTGGCGCGCGAGCTCGGCTACCGGCTCGTCGACACCGGCATGATCTACCGCGCCATCGCCTGGCTCGCCCTCGAACGCGGCCTCGACGTCGACGACGAACCCGCTGTGGTCGCCCTGGCGCACGACGCGCGCTTCGAGCTCGGTCAGCCGGCAACCGATGGCGGCCCGACGATCAGCGTCAACGGGCGCGACATCACCGCCGCCCTGCGCCGCCCGGACGTCGACCGCAGCGTCTCGCACGTGTCGCGGATGCCCGGCGTGCGGCAGGCCGTGCTCGACCTCCAGCGCCGCCTGGCAAACGAGGGCCGGATCATCATGCTCGGCCGCGACATCGGCACCGTCGTGCTGCCCGACGCTCCGCTCAAGATTTACCTGGACGCGACGGCGGAGGTTCGAGCGCATCGGCGCTACGTTGAGCTCAAGTCCGCCGGGACGGAACGGCCCGAAGCCGAGATCCTGGCCGAGCTGCATCAGCGCGACGAGATGGACAGCAGCCGCCACGTCTCTCCCCTTCGGCCCGCCGCCGACGCCATCGTCATCAACACCGACGAGCTCAACCTGGACGAGGTGATCGCGCGAGTGCGTGAGGCGGCTCTCTCGCCGCCATGATCCCCTTCGTCTACACGATGGCGACCCGGGTTACGAAGTACTGTCTCCTGCCCCTCTACGCCCACATCGAGGTTCGCGGCCTCGAGAACATACCCATGGCTGGGCCGCTGGTCATCGCTTCCAACCACCAGAACGACGCCGACCCGGGCATCATCTGCACGCGCATCCGCCGGCCCATCGCCTTCATGGCAAAAGTCGAGTTGTTCCGCATCCCGCTGCTCAAGCAGTTCCTGCAGGCCTTCGGCGCCTTCCCGGTGCGCCGCGGCGAAGCGGACCTCTCAGCCCTGCGCCTGGCCAACGAAAACCTCAAGCTCGGCCGTGCGGTTTGCATCTTCCCAGAGGGCACGCGCGAGGCAGAAACCGAGAAGCTCAAGGAAGCACTCCCCGGCGCCGCGATCGTCGCCCTGCGCAGCGACGTGCCCATCCTGCCCATCGCCATCCGCGGC
This sequence comes from Dehalococcoidia bacterium, assembly GCA_035293185.1. Lineage (GTDB taxonomy): Bacteria > Chloroflexota > Dehalococcoidia > DSTF01 > WHTK01 > WHTK01. The sequence goes on from DATDOP010000295.1 coordinate 9,017, forward strand.
AGCGGCCGCCTCAGCCTGCCCGGCATGTTCCTGCGCGTCGACCGGCGCGTGAACGTCACGCTGGCGATCGGCAAACCGTTCCACCTCGAACGCCCCGCGCGCCTCAACGCGGAGGCAGCGAAGGAGGGGACGCGCCAGATCATGGAGCACATCGCCGCGCTGTTGCCTGCGGAGAATCGCGGCTATTATGGATACGTGAACGCTGGGCCGGCGTATAGCCCGCCGCCCCCGGAATGAGCAAGAAGATGCAGATCATTCGAGCCAGCGAGATGGGCTTCTGCTTCGGCGTCAGGCGCGCCGTGGAGATGATGGAGGAGTCCGTCCGGGAACGCGGGCCCATGGTCAGCCTCGGCTCCGTCGTCCACAACCCCCAGGTCGTCGGCAAGCTCCGCGACGCCGGCCTCGACGTCGTCAACGACGTTACCCAGGTCGCCGGACGCCCCGTCGCCATTACCGCCCACGGCGTCAGCCAGCAGGTGATCCGCGACCTCGAGACCACCGGCGTCGAGATCATCGACACCACCTGCCCCATCGTCACGCGCTCTCAGCAGTGGGCCAAGCGCCTCACCGAAGAGGGTTTCGCCGTCGTGATTTTCGGCGACCCCAACCACAAAGAGGTGCGCGGCGTCCTCGGCTGGGCCAGCGGCCACGTCATGTGCGTCGCCTCGGAAGCCGACGTCGCCGAGCTACCGGACGGTTTCCCATCGCGCGTCGGCGTGCTGTCACAGACCACGGAGACTGAAGCGCGCTTCGCCTCGTTCGTGAAGCAGTTGCTCGAGGTCAACATGGATCGTATCTCCGAGCTGCGCGTCCTGAACACGCTCTGCCACGCCACAACCGCCCAGCAGGCTGCCACCATGCACCTCGCCGACACGGTGACGCTGATGATCGTTGTCGGCGGCCGCGACAGCGCCAACACCCGGCACCTCGCCGTCGTAGCGCGCGAACGCGGCGTCGAGACCTATCACATCGAGACCGCGGATGAGATCAAGCCCGAATGGCTGACGAACCAGGAGCGCGTCGGTGTCACCGCGGGCGCCTCAACCCCCGACTTCGTCATCGACCAGGTGGTCGGCCGTCTCGAAGACCTGGCCCGATCTCGTTAGAGATTCGTAACTTCCCCCGGACTCCTCATTTACTTGACGTAGTGTTATAGTCGCGCCTAGCAACTCGTAAGGGAGGATGACCCAGGGCTGTCGACCTAGTTAAGCGCCAGGTCCGGCGTTGAAGGCGGTGCTGGAGGACGCAGGGGGCTCGGGGGATTCCCCCGCCTGCAACGAAGTCCAAAACGCACCATGCGCCCCTTTAGCGGGGTCGGGGGTATCCCCCGATTTCAATGCAACAGGGGTTTGGGGGCAGGGCCCCCATGTTAGATGCCGGATGACGAGGAAGAGGCTATTCGAAAGACTCGGCGGGTGGTCTCTCGGCAGGCACAGTCGTAACGGGGTAGACAAAACGGGGCGCGGAAGCCCCCGACAAAACTACTCCCGGCGTGCATCGCGGCAGCGTCGCGATTTCTCTGACGGCCCTTCGTGCTCCTCTCATTAGTCGCGGTCGACGCGGCTTGCCGTGCTGCCTGCGCTGGTTTTGAGCAACTCGTGTCGTTGCCCCCTTCAGCGGGGGTTCGGGGGTATCCCCCGATCTCAATACCGGTCAGGCCCTTCGGCATGTCCTGCGCGCACTGGAGGGCCGCATGTGTGGAATCGTCGGCTACGTGGGCCCCCGGGAAGCGGCGGCGGTCGTGCTGGATGGGCTCGCCCAGCTCGAGTATCGCGGCTACGATAGCGCCGGTCTCGCCGTGCTCGGCCAAGACGGCACGCTGAGCATCGCCAAAGACGCCGGCAAGCTTGCCAACCTGCGCCGCCAGCTCGACGGGTCGCTGCCGCGGGGCAACACCGCCATCGGCCACACGCGCTGGGCCACGCACGGCAAGGCAACCCAGGGCAACGCGCATCCGCACACCGACACCTACGGCGACGTGGTCGTCATCCACAACGGCATCGTCGAGAACCACCGCGAGCTGCGCGCCGAGCTAGTTGGCCGCGGCCACGAGTTCCGTTCTGAGACCGACACCGAAGTCATCCCGCATCTGATCGCCGAATACGTCGAGCAGGGCAACGACCTCGAAAACGCCACCCGTGCCGCAATGCGCCGCATCGACGGTGCCGCCGCCGTTCTGACGATCCGCCGTCAGGAGCCCGGCGTGATCGTCGCGGCCCGCGTCGCCAACGCCGGCGGCGTGGTCATCGGCCACGGTACGGGTGAGATGTTCGTGGCCAGCGACCTGCCCGCCGTCGTGACCCACACGCATCGCGTCGTTTTCCTCGAAGACGGAGAAATGGCGCGCGTCACGCCTGACGGCGCCTCCTACTCGCGCATCGACGGACAGACGCTGGAGAAGACGCCGGAGCTGCTGGACGCCGGCTCTTACGTTGCCGGCAAGGGCGCCTACCCGGACTACATGGCGAAGGAGATCTCCGAGCAGCCGGAAGCGGTTCTCGACACGCTGCGCGGCGCCTTCGAGTTCGACCCGCCGTCCGTCAACCTGCCTAACCTCGGCCTTAGCCATTCCGACATCGCCTCGCTGCGGCGCGTCGTCCTCCTGGGCATGGGCACCAGCTACAACGCCGCCTGCATCGGCCGGGCCTACGTCGAGCGCCTCTCCGGCCTGCCCGCTGAGGCCGACAACGCTTCCGAATATCGCTACCGCCAGCCCGTCCTCGACGCCGGCACGCTGGTCGTCGCGGTCGGCCAGTCGGGTGAGAGCGTCGACACGCTCGCGGCGATGCATGAGGCACGTCAGCGCGGCGCGAAGCTAATCGCCGTCTGCAACACACCCGGTTCCCAGGCCACGCGCATCGCCGATGGCACCGTGTTCATGCGCTGCGGCCCGGAGGTCGCCGTCGCTTCGACCAAGACTTACGTCGGCTCGATGGTCGCGCTCTACCTGCTCGCCTGTCACTTGGGCCAGCAGCGCGGCTACCTGAAGCCGGAGATGCTCGCCACCGCCCTGGATGACCTCGCCCGGATGCCACAGCTTGTCGGCCAGGCGCTCAAGCTGGACGAAGCCTGCGCCGCCGTCGCCCAGCGCTACGCCGATTACGAGCACTTCCTCTTCCTGGGACGCGGCCTGCAGTACGCCATGGCCATGGAGGGCGCGCTCAAGCTCAAGGAAGTCAGCTACATCCACGCCGAAGGCTATCCCGCCGCCGAGATGAAGCACGGCCCCATCGCGCTGATCGACGAGCGCATGCCCGTAGTCGCGATCGCCGTGCAGGACGAGCACTACGGCAAAATGCTCAACAACATCGAGGAGGTGCGCGCCCGCGACGGCATCGTCCTCGCCATCGCCACCGAGGGCGACACGGCAATCGCCGACTACGCCCGCGACGTCCTCTACGTCCCCAACGCCCCTTCGCTGCTGCAACCCCTGGTCACCGCGATCCCGCTGCAGCTGCTCGCCTACCACATCGCCAAACGCCGCGGCTGCGACGTGGACCAGCCCCGCAACCTCGCGAAGGTGGTCACGGTCGAATGACCCCAACCGGTCCAGTCTCGTCGTAGTGCACTCCGACGGCTGAGCTTCCCTCTCTGCGCGCCGGGGGGATTGAGGGTGAGGTGAAGCCACGCCCCGTTCTTCGCCTTCGCCAGATTCCTCCTGGCGTCGGAATGACAGGCCGAATGGCGTAATGCACTCCGACGACTGAGCTTCCCTCTCCGTCGACGGAGAGGGATTGAGGCTGAGGTTAACCCGCCCCGTTCTTCGCCTTCGCTAGCTGTAGTCCTCCTGGCGTCGGAATGACAGGCCGAATGGCGTAGTGCACTCCGACGGCTGAGCTTCCCTCTCCGCCCGCGGGGAGGGATTGAGGGAGGGGCCGCCGCGCATGCTAGCCTAAGGCGTGCGAATCGGCATCGTCTCCGACGTGCACTGCAACGCCGACGCCCTGCGCCTCGCCTTCGAGCGCATGGGCGCCGTTGACGAGTTGCTCTGCGCCGGTGACTCGATCTACGAGTACCGCTTCAGCAACGACGTCATCGAGTTGTTGCGTGAGCGCGGCGCCCGCTACGTCCTCGGCAACCACGAGAGCGTCTTCCTCGGGCCGCAGGGCGCCCGCGCCCGCGCCGCCGCCAACGTGCGCCACGACCTCGTCGAGTACATGGCGTCGCAGCCACTGAGCATCGAGGTCGACGTCGGCGGCAAGCGGCTCGTCATGGTCCACGCGACGCCGTTTGAGCCCTACCAGGCCTACGTCTTCCCGGGCTCGCCCGAGCTGCAGCGCCTGGCCGGCTTCGAGGCCGACTACGTGATCCTCGGCCATACGCACACGCAGATGGCCGAGCGTGTCGGCCGCGCCCTGGTGATCAACCCCGGCTCCGGCGGCGACGCCCGCGACCTGGCGAACGGCCGCCGCTTCTCCTACGCCGTGCTCGATACGTCCTCCGGCGAGGTCCTGTTCGACAACTTCCTGCCCGGCGACCCGCCAACCCCCGCCTTCGAGCCCGCCTGCCGCTAAACGCTGTCTGGCAGAGGCGTCCCTCAAGGCATGGTGAGCCTGTCGAACCACGCAGCGCTGCGTGCGCCGACAAGCTAACGATGCCTTGAGACAGCCGTGAGTCAATCAGAATCGGAAGGGGGAAGAATCGCCTCGCGCCCAAAGCCGGTGCAGGGTGCAACCCTGACGGGGGCTTGGGGGTGTCCCCCAAACTCTCTTTATCCACAAACCCGCGGAGCTGCGCGCTAGCGATGCGCAGCAGGTCTGGGCAGTGGAGGGAGGATTGGCAGCTGTGGCGAACCGCTGGTGTCCGTTGAGGAGGAGAACCGTAGCCATGCTGTCCTCGACCAGGACTGCGAAACAACGGATTAGAGCCGGCGGGGCAAGTAAGTGACTCTATTCCGCCGCTGGTCGAGCGATGTGCCTACGGCCCGCCACAGCCTTCGGCAGTATAAACAGCGATCTGATCACTTGTCTACCCGCTTTGTCGGTAAAATCACGAATTCGTAACACAGCAACCGCCCCTCATACGCACCTTCAGCCGGGACCCGGAGGTGTCTTCCCTATGCCCTATGCCCTATGCCCTATGTACCGCACCCGTATACTCCACCCATGCAGGTCCTCTCCGTCTCCCAGGCCCTCGGCTACCTGCGCGAGCTGCTTGAAAGCAACATCGTCCTCGGCGACGTCTGGATCAGCGGCGAGGTCTCCGGCCCCCGCACCCAGCCCTCCGGCCACACGTACTTCACCCTCAAAGATGAGGCTGCGCAGCTACGCGGCGTCTTGTTTCGCAACACGATGCAGAAGCAGCCCCGCGTCGCGCAGCACCTGACTCAGGGCTCGCAGGTCATCGTCCACGGCCGCCTCACGGTTTACGAAGCCCGAGGCGAGCTGCAGGTCGTGGTCGATTTCGTGCAGCCCGAGGGTGTCGGCCTGCGACACGCCCAGTACGAGCGCCTGCGCCAGCAGCTCGAAGAAGAAGGCCTGTTCGAGGAATCCCGCAAGCGCCCGCTGCCCGCCTTCCCGCGCCGCATTGGCGTCGTCACCTCACCCGCCGGCGCCGTCTTCCACGACATCTGCAACGTGCTGCGTCGCCGCTGGCCCCTCAGCGAGGTGGTGCTCTCGCCCACACCCGTTCAGGGCCCAGACGCGGTCTACGGCGTCGTCGGCGGCATCGAGCAGCTCAACGCCGAGCCGGGTATCGACGTGATCATCGTCGCCCGCGGCGGCGGATCCGTGGAAGAGCTGTGGACGTTCAACGAGGAGCCCGTGGCGCGCGCCGTCTTCGGCTCGCTCATCCCCGTCGTCTCGGCGGTCGGCCACGAGACCGACACCACGCTCTGCGACTACGTCGCCGACTTGCGCGCGCCGACGCCCTCTGCCGCCGCTGAGCTGGTGGCGCCGGACGCCTTCCAGATCAGCTCGCAACTCCGCTCCGCCGTGATCTTCGCTGTCGACACCATGCAGCAACGGCTCGACCGCGAACGCTCCGGCGTCGAAGGGCTCATCGCGCGCGCTGCGCGCTGCGCCGCCGACGTCGATCGCTACCGTCAGCGCCTCGACGACCTCGAACGCCGCGTCCTGCGCGCCGTCGCCGCCCGCGAACGCGAGCGCCGCGATGCCCTCGCCCGCTGCGAGGCCCAGCTCGTCGCGCTCGACCCGCAGGCGACGCTGGACCGCGGTTACGCCGTCGTGCACAAGGGTGGCCGCGTCGTCAGCAGCATCGCCGGCGTCTCCGCCGGCGACGGCCTCGTGATCAAGGTCGCGGATGGTGGCTTCGGCGCCCGCGTCGATGCGCCCGGCGCCCGGCGCCGGCGCTCTGCCGCCGCCCGCGCCCCCAGGACCAACGGCGCTAAAGCGGAGCCCGGCATGCAACCCGTCCTCTTCCCCTAGTGCCGTGGCTGACCGCGAGCTGCGCCGCGAGAGCATCGTGGCCTTCATGCGCATCGATAGTGCCTTCAAGGCCGGAGACCTGGACGCCCTGCGCGAGGCCATTGGCAACCCGGAGGGCTTTCCCAACGTCCGCGCCCCCCACGATGCGATCAGCTGCAGCCTGCTGCAGTACGCCATCTATCACAGCCCGCTCGCCTTCATCCGCGCCCTGCTCGACCTCGGCGCTGATCCCAACTACGACGACCTCGATGGCTTCCCCTCGCTGATGGCGGCGCTGTCCTGCCGGCCCGGCCTCAGCTCGCCCGGCCGCGGCGACATCCAGGACGTCCTCGAACTGCTGCTCGCCCGGGGCGCCGACCCCAACATGCGCGGCATCAACGACTAAACGCCGCTGCACTACGTCGCCGCGCTGGGCGACGTCGCGATCGTAGAGCTGCTCCTCGCCCGCGGCGCTGATCCCGCGTTACGGACGCGCATAGACGATCTCGAAACGCCCGCCGAGGTGGCAGAGGCGGCAGGTCAGGCCGAGGTCGCCGCTCTGCTGCGTAAGGCAGAGGCGGGTTAGACCCGCCGGTCCGCCAGCAAGTCCAGGAACCGCTCCACGTCGTCGACGCCACCAATCGTCAGGTCTGCCGACTGGCGCACGATCAGCGGCGTCTCACCGTCTACAACCGCAATGCTCAGGCCCGGCGCACCCGTCGTCTCCCGCCGTCGCGCAATCTCCCGAAACGCGGCCGCGTCGGCCACGTCGTCACCCACGAAGACCACGCCGCGTATCTCGCGCTCGGCCACCAGGTGCAGCAAGGCGGTGCCTTTATCCGGCAGCGCCCCCGGCGCGACTTCGATCACCTGCTTGCCCTCCAGCAGCCGCGTTGCCGTCCGTGCCGCGATCGGCTCCAGCAGCTCCAGCAGCCGCGGTCCCACGCGGTCGCTGTCCAGGCAGTTGCGGTAGTGCAGCGCAAAGCTCACCTGCTTGCGTTCCAGCTCGACGCAGGGCAGCTCCGCCAGGTGCGGCTCCACCAGCGCCAGCGCCGGACGCACCGCGTCAAAGCTCAGCCCGTCAGCGGCGTCCAGAGCGTAGCTGCCAACGTAGATCAACCCCTCGACGCCGACCATGCGCCGCGCCACCGACTCCTCGCGGCCCGTGATCACCGCGACGTTGTCGAGCTTCCCCATCAGGCTGCGCAGCGCCGATCGCGCCGTCTCGCTGACTGTCGCCTGGTCCGGCCGTGCAACGATGCGGCTCAACGTGCCGTCCACGTCCGTCACCAGCAGCGAAGGCCTCGCGCTCAGCACACCCAGGGCAGCGTCAACGGCGTCTTGGACCGCAGTCATCGCCGCGATCGTAGCACCGGTACGTCAGTCAGCCGCCGTGACGACCATGAGTACCGCCCCGCCCACCGACAGCAACACGCCAATCACCAACCGCCACGTGATGCGCTCCAGGTCGCGGTTGAACAGCCAGGAGAGGAGCAGCGTGAAAATGCTGGCGAACCGGAGCAGCGTCGCCACCACTGCCACGGACGCCATGCCCAGCGCGATGAAGCGCAACATCTGCGCCACGAAGACCGCGAAGCCGGCGCCGAAGAACGCGCGAAACACCCGCGGTGTCAGCGCCTGCAGCATGTGCCGCCGTTGTGGCAACGCCAGCGTGACGAGCAGGAAGGCGCCGGCGGCGGCGTAGGAGATGAAGCCGCCGAAAATCGCCAGCCCGTGCGTGTCCTCCAGCGCCGCGCGGATCAGCACCGGGCTGGAGCCGTACGAAACCGCGGCGATCAGCGCGAACGCGTAGCCTTCAGCCTGCCGCAGCTCGAACTGCGGTGGCGCCGGCGGGAGGGGCTCGCCGTATATCGCCGGTTCCAACACGGTCTCCGCCGCCACGATCGCCGCCCGAGGCTTCTGGCGCTCGACCATGATCGCCGGCCCGACCAGGATCAGCCCCATCCCGATCGCCATGCCGGTCGTAATGCCTTCGTCCAGCAGGAGCAGCGCCACGATCACGCTGTACGGCAGCGTCAGCGACTGCACCGGGCTCGATCGCGCCGCGCCGATCGCCTGCACCGCGGCGTAGTTGAAGTACCGCCCGACCACGTAGTGCACCAGCCCGGCCGCCGCCATCAGCAGGTAGCCCTTGCCTGAAAGCTCCGCGTAGTTCAGCAGCTGGCCCGTGAACAACGCCCCCAGCGCGAACATCGGCACGCCCATCAGCACCGTCGCGAAGGCGCCGTACGCCGGCGGCGCCACGGCCACGCCGCGACGCGCGAACACGTCGCTCAGGCTGAACGACAGCGCGGAGAACAGCGCTACGGCGGCCCCAAGCATCCGCGTAAGCCTACTCGCTGCCCAGCGGTTGCTCTACAGCATTGGCTTGGAATCTCTACGTGAGGCCTGGCAACCGCAAGAAGAGGTCACTTATGCCAGTTGGGTACATCGCCTGCAGACTCAGCATCCGAGTCGATAGCTCCCAAGGTGGTCGTATCTCACTCACCACAATGCCTGCGTGGTGTCGGCCGGCTGACGCCCAGGCTTCTGCCAAAGGCGCGAAGTCCCTGACATTGTGAGTGAAGATCGCCCGGCCTTCCTTTGCGGCGAACTCGAGTTGGCTTTCGTCTGAAAGCCTGCGTTTGCTCTGCCCGCAGCCTGGGTTGTCAGGACGTCAAAACCACGCTGGCTGAACAACGCGGCTAAGTTCACATCAACGTTCTCGTCGAAGAAGAGAAGGAAGCTCAAGTTCACCTTCTCCTGCGGACTCCTACGCTGGAGGCATCCTGCCCCGGGCTAATCATCGGGGGTTTTCTTCGTCACCGAAGTCAGTCTCTCAAGAGAGCGAGACGAGAATCTAAGGAGCAATGTCATGCCGTGTTGCAGGAGCAGGGCACTCGATCTTAGCTGGACATCTTCGCGAGCAGCTTGTCTTCCTCGTCGATCTCCGCCTCGATCTCGGTGGCATGCCCCCGCCAGTAGTCGATTGCAGCCTGAATCTGGCGGGCAGAGAGGTGCGGCAGGGCATTCCGAATCTCGTCGGCGCTTTCACCCAAGGAACACATTCGTGCGATGTCCGAGACGCGTACGCGCGTGCCCTTGATGAATGCGGACTTGCCTGCGGCTGGTTTCCTGACCTCGATGAGCTTTTCGTCCATTGCTACCTTGATACTCGCCTGCAAACCGGGGCGTCAATAGTGACATCTTACGCGGCGCACTCCGGTCCATCGCCCCGCTGCTGTCCCTAATCAGCCCCCTTGCTATAATTCGCCGCGATGCCAGCCCTCCAGATCCTCTCGACTCAGCCCTTCAGCGGCAAGACCACCATCGCTGTCGCCGTGGCGCGAGGCCTGGCCGAGGGCGGCGCCGCCATCCGCCTCGTACGCGCCGGCTCGGATGAAGCCGCGCTCGAAGACGCGCTCACCTTCGCCTCCTACCTCTGGGCCGGCTCGGCCGGCCAGCCCGACGCCAAGATCCCCAGCGCAGCCCGCGGCGAGACGCTCGTCGTCGAGCTCGACGCCGGTGCTGAACCGGACGCGAAGCTCCCGGCGCTCATCGCCGTCCGCGGCGTGCCCACGGACGCCGACCGCGCCCTCGCGGCGTCACTGGGCGACCGCCTCGTCGGGACGATCGCGATTTGCGTCAACCCCACGGCCATCGAAGACGTGGCGCGGGAGCTGACCAACGGCAACTTGCGGCCCTTGGCGCTAATCCCGGAAGACCGCCTGCTCTCCGCCCCCAGCGTTGCCGAGATCGGCGCCAGCCTCGGCGCCCGCACCCTCTACGCCGGCGAGAACGAGCGCGAGGTCGTCGAAGACGTGCTCATCGGCCCCGTCTACGCCGACCCGGCGCGGCCCCACTTCCGCCGCTTCGCCTCCAAAGCAATCCTCGCGCCCTTCAACAAGACAGACCTGCACCTCGCTGCCATCGAGACTAACGCCGCGTGCCTGGTGATCACGGGCGGCAAAGAGCCGTCCCCCTACGTCCTCGACCGCGTGCAGGGCGAAGCCACGACGATCCTGCTCTCCGACAAGGACACGCCCGGCACGGTCGCATCCCTCGCCGGCGTCTGGTCGCACAGCCGATTCCGCGGCGAACGCAAATCCGACGCCGCCTACGCCTACCTCCAGGGCCGCGTCGACTTCGCCAGCCTCGCCCGCAAGCTTTAAGTTCACTAAGCCGAACACTGACGAAAACGTAGCCGAGGCTTTCCAGCCTCGGCGTCATTCGTCCTACAGGGGTTAGGGGCTAGCCCCGCGGCGCTACCGGCGGCCGGCGCGGTGGGTTCTGGCGCGGGTCTCGCTGCTGCTGCGCCGGCGCGCGCCGCGGCGGGATCATCTCGCCACCATCGCCACGCGACGCCGCCGGTACGGGCTGCGGCCGCAGCGGCACCCGATCGGCGGTGCAGAAGGGACACGCCGCCCACGCCGTGCGCACCGATTTGCCGCAGCTACGGCACGGCTCGCGCAGGACGGCGCGACACCAAGGGCAGATCACGTATTCATCCTCGATCGGGCGGCGGCAGGTCTGGCAGGCGTTGGCCGCGAGCTGCAGCTCGGCCATGATCGCCTCGGCCTCCACGGACCGCTCGTAGGAGTCGCCCATGGTCCCTTGCGGCCGGATCACGAGGTAAACGAAGAGCCCCGGCAGGTTAAACACGGCTACCAGGACTACCGCGATCATCTGCGACGTCTGGTCCGTCGTGCGATTGCGCACGTCGCGGTATACCCAAACGACGGCGCTGAGCCAAAGGACGAGAGCGTAGGCAATCAGGAGGAGGGCCACGAGCCTGAGCGCTGATTCCAGGCTGCCCCCGGGCCATCCGACGAGGAGGTCGATCATCACAAAATCCGTGAACGCGTCGTAATCAGGCCCCGATTGTATCACGGCGACCGTTACGTTAACCGCGGCGCCTCGGCAACTCCCGTCGTGATGAGACCTACGGCCTGGAGCCCTCCGGACGGTAATCGCCGAAGCTCCAGAGGTTACCCTCGCAGTCGCGCGCTGAGTACGTGCTTGCGCCGTAGTCCTCCGCCTTTAGATCCCGGACGATCTCCGCGCCGGCGGCCTTCGCGCGCTCGTAGTGCGCTGCCGGGTCGTCGACGCAGACGTAGACACCGAAGTCGATCTGCGCCCAGGGATTGTCACCCGGCTGGTTGGAATGAGTCGGCATGATTACGCCGTAGCCGATGCCTAGTTCTGAGTGCCCAATGGAGCCGTCTTCGTTGCGGACCAGCATCCGTTCTTCAATACCGAAGGCGTCCTTGAGGAAGCGAATCGCTGCCTCGGTGTCCTTGTAGCCCACGACCGGAAAGAGGTCGCAGCCCGGGGACTCCTTGAGAAATGTCGTGCCAAAGCTCCAAACGTGGCCGTCGAGATCCTTGCAGACGTAGATCCGGCCGTGCTCTTCCTCCGACACGTCCTGGGTGATCTCCACACCCTGCGCACGGGCGCGGGCGCAGTGGGCGTCCGGGTCTTCGACGTAGACGCAGATCGCGTGTTTGACGTCCGGGCGCACGGTCCCCGTGCCGAGCACGTCGTCGCCCAGACGCAGCGCCGCGAAGGCGATCTCTCCGTCGTCTCCCGGTACGACAAACTCCCGCGTGAAACCGAAGGCCTTTTCCAGCCAGTCTATCGCCGCGGGTGCGTTTTCGTAGCGCAGGACACAAAACAGGTCTGTAGGTCGAGTCATAATCCCCTCCCCGTTTACTTCGAAAGTCTTGATTTGTAGCTTGTGAGCAGAGTCTGCCACCACTCGGCGTGGCGCTGCTGGAAGACACCCAGCGGAAAGCCGTGCCGCGCCACGTGCTTCTGCGGCACGCTATCCCAGCCGCTGTGCTCCAGCACAACGCGCGTCTCTTCCCCCACCGCCTCGAAGCGCACCTGCACCCTCGTCACTTGTTCGCCACGAAAGCTCGCCTGCCGCCACGTGAACGCCAGGCGCGATGGCGGCTCCCAGACCGTTATCCGCCCGATCTCAAACACGCTGCCGTCCGCATAGGCCTCGGTCAGCCTGCCCTCCGGTCCCGGCTCGAACGCCAGCACGCCCGCGCGTCCGCGTGTGAACTCGAACAGCCCGTTGGGCTGCCACCAGGCGCCGATTTCTCCCACGAAGGCATCGAATGCGCGCTGCGGCTCCACGGGCACGCGTATTGAGACGAGGAGGCTCGCGGGCATTCAGGCCGGTTCCTGGGTCAGCGAAAGCAGGTTGCCGTCCGGGTCCTTGAACCAGGCCACCTTCGCCCCGGCCGGCAGCACCGTCCAGATGCCCAGCTCGTCCTGCACCAGTCCTTCGAATCGCTCGAAGGCCACACCGTGCTCGGTCAGTCCCCTTACCTCCGCCTCGATCGCTTTCACCCGCCAGCCAAGCGTCGTGTACGGCGGCGGCTTCGCGGCCTCGACTTTCTGCACGCGCAGAGTCGTCCCGCCGGCATCGAAGACCAACGCAGACCAGTCGTCCGCTACCAGCCGCAGCCCCAGCGTGTCGCGATAGAACACGAGCGCTTCGTCCGGCTTCGCCGTTGCCACAAAGGCCATCACGTTGCAGTCAGTCAGCATCTCGCTCCTCACGTTCACTTCAGCGCTTTCTCGACGTGCTCTTTGAAAGCCGCCAGCTGATCGCTCCACGCGAGCTGCATCTCGTCCAGCCACGTTGCGAGGTCGTCGAGACGCTCCGGCCGCAGCCGGTAGATGCGCACCCGCGCGTCCGACTCCGGGTGCGACTCCTCGACGAGGCCGTTGAGCCGCAGGACGCGCAGGTGGCGGCTCATCGCCGGCGCCGCGAGGCCTACCGCCTCCGCCAGCTCTCCCGCGCGCATCGGTCCCTCGCCCAGCAGCTCCACGGTCCGTCGCCGGTGCGAGTCCGCCAGCGCCGCCAGCGTGCGGTCGAGCGCCTTCATGTCGGACATCGGGATCGCTACGGAACCTTCCTAGGGTCAGCCAGGAACGAGATCTCGTCGTCTCCGGTGGCAGTCACGCCCCATATGCAAACGCTCTGCTCTGCTTTCTGGCAGTGCCAGACTCCATGCGGGATGACCAGCATTTCTCCGGGATTCAGCACGAGCCGCAAGTCTACTTCGGCCAGGAGCAGCGTGATCTCCACGCTGCCATCAGTCACATACAGAAGCTCGTCGCCGCCGGGGTGCCTCTCCCACGGCGATGTCCCGCGAAACTTGCGTCCACCGATGGCATGGCCGTTGAACATGCCGAAGTCTTGCCAGGTCGCCGCCAATTCGCGCCTGGTCGTCGATGGCCCGCACACCAACTCCGGCCCCAGATTCAGGGGCTCTGACACCTTCTGGACGCTCGTAGGCCCCATCGTCTTCCCCTTATCGCGAAAATTCGGTCTTCAGGCCCGTAGACGCGTCGAATTCCTCGGGCGCAAAGGCCTGAACCGTCTGGCCGAACGTCCACATGTGCCCCTCCGGGTCCAACGCTCGATACGTCCGGTCGCCGTAGGGCTGCGTCTCCGGCGCGGCAATGATCTTTGCGCCGGCCGCCCGTGCCCGCTCGCAGTGCGCGTCGATGCCGTCCGTCAGCTGGACGTGCACGCTCTGCGTGTTCGTGCCGCCGACGGAGCCCGGCGCCTTGATGTTCCGCATGGCCGGGTCCTCCCAGGCAATGCTCCCCGACCACTCCCCGCCGACCATGATGTAGCCGTTGCCGAAGCTCATCTCCGAGTGCGCGACGTTGCCGGCGCCATCGGTGATCAGCAGCGTCGTCTCAAAGCCGAACGCCTTCTCCAGCCACTCCAGCGCCGCCCGCGGGTCCCTGTAGAAGACCGCCGGCCCGAAGGTGCTACGGTGGGTCCCCGTCTCGCTCATGGGTTCCTCCTCCTCAGTTATCTGCTATTCTCGGCAATATTTAACGTTACCGGCAACTAATGTCAAGCTCCCACGGCTGAACTTCATCCGCTTATCCGCTCTCCATGCGCTGTCGATTCGCCCTCACCGGCTGATAGAATCGAAGCACGCATGATCCCGCTCCACCGCCTTTGCTTCGCCTCCCTTGACCCCGCCCTCGTGGGAACGCGCGGTAGCCCTTTGCCGTCACGCTGGTGACCATCCTCGAAGGTCTCAACCCCGCCCAGCACGACGCCGTGGTCCACGCCGAAGGCCCCCTGCTGATCCTCGCCGGGCCCGGCTCCGGCAAGACGCGCGTCATCGCCCACCGCATCGCCTACCTGATCGACGAGCAGGGCGTATCGCCCGGCGCGATCATGGCCGTGACCTTCACTAACAAGGCGGCGCGTGAGTTGCGTGCCCGCGTCGAGGCGCTGCTCGGGCCCGTGGCGCGCGGCATCACCCTCGGCACCTTCCACGCCGTCTGTTCCCGCATCCTGCGCATCGACGGCGAGACCATCGGCGTGCCCCGCGGCTTCGTCATCTACGACGACGCCGACCAGATGGCGCTGATGAAGCGCGTCTGCAACGAGTACTCCCTGGAGCCGCGCCAGTACCCGCCCCGCGCCATCCTCAGCGTCATCTCCAGGGCGAAAAGCGAGCTGATCGGCCCCGACGCCTACGCCAAGAAGGTCGCCTCTTACTTCGAGGAGATCACGTCGCGCTGCTACGGCCGCTACCAGGCGATGCTCACCGAGAACGGCGCCCTCGACTTCGACGACATCCTGATGAAGACGGTCGAGCTGCTGCGCGACCACCAGGACGTGCAGGAAAAGTACATGGACCGCTACCGGCACGTCCTCGTCGACGAGTTTCAGGACACGAACATCGCCCAGTACGTCCTCGCCAAGGCGATCGCGCCGCCGCCCGACGCCAACATCTGCGTCGTCGGCGACCCCGACCAGTCGATCTACTCCTGGCGCTCCGCCGACATCCGCAACATCCTCAACTTCGAGCGCGATTACCCCAAAGCGACCGTCGTGCGCCTGGAGCAGAACTACCGCAGCACCCAGACCATCCTCGATGGCGCCACCCGGATCATCGCCGCCAACAAGCAGCGCAAGGACAAGGCCCTCTGGACGGAGAAGGGCCCCGGCGACCCCATCGTGGTCTACGAGGCCTACAACCAGGAGGAAGAGGCCGCCTTCGTCGCCAACGAGGTCAAACGCCTGACCAGGGGCTCCGGCCTGCGTCTCGGCGATGTCGCCGTGATGTACCGCACCAACGCCCAATCGCGAGCCCTGGAGGAGCGCTTCGTCTCCGACCGCCTGCCCTACCGGCTGGTTGGCGGCACGCGCTTCTACGAACGCCGCGAGATCAAGGATCTGCTCGCTTACCTGCGCCTCGTCCTCAACCCTTTCGACTCGATCAGCCTCGACCGCGTCCTCAACGTCCCGCCCCGGCGCATCGGCGACCGCACCCAGCAGGAACTACGCTCCTGGGCCCAGTCGCTGGGCGTCCCCGCCTACACCGCTCTACAACTGCTGGCGGGCGTCACCGGTGCTGAAGGCTCTCCTGGCGGGAGTGCAGAGGGCGCTGCGCCTCTGCCGGGGGGTCTGGGGGGTGTCCCCCCAGTTCTTTCTGATTCAGGAGCGGAGCAGACCGAGAGGGATGCGCCGCGTGGCCCCGTGATCAACGGCCGCCTCCCCTCCATGGACACCCCATCCATCGCCAGCCCCTTCGCCAACGCCGCCCGCGTATCGCTTGTCGCCTTCCTCACCCTGCTCAACGAGCTGATCGCCGGCGCACCCTCTCGCACCGTCTCGCAGCTCCTGACCCTGGTCATCGAGAAGACCCGCTACCGCGACTACCTCACCGACGCCTTCCCGGTCGACGGCGAGGAGCGCTGGGAGAACGTCATGGAGCTGCGCAACGTCGCCGCCCAGTTCGACGAGCTGGAGCCGGAGCACGCCCTCATGCGCTTCCTCGAAGACGTGGCGCTGATGTCCGACGCCGACGAGTACGACGAAAAGATCGAAGCCGTGACCCTGATCACCCTGCACGCCGCGAAGGGCCTCGAGTTCCCGGTCGTGTTCATCGTCGGCATGGAGGAGGGCCTCCTGCCCCACATCCGCAGCTTCGACGACCCGGCGCAGATGGAGGAGGAGCGCCGCCTGGCCTATGTCGGCGTCACGCGCGCCAAGGACCGCCTCTATCTCGTGCGGGCCTTCCGGCGCGCGCTCATGGGACAGGGCAGCCACAACCCGCCCTCGCGATTCCTCAAGGACCTGCCGCCGGAGCTGGTGCACGTCGCGCAGCAGAACGTCGAGCACGCCTACTCCCGGCCCGCCCGCGATCGTCTGCCCGCCTGGAACACGATGCTCGGCGACGTCCAACCGACCCGCGTCCGGGTCGGCGCCGGCGACCCGCAGCCGCGCGCCCTGACCGCTTCGTTCGCCGCCGGCGACCACGTGCGTCACGCCCGCTTCGGCGAAGGCATCGTCGTCAACGCCGTCCTCACCTCCAACGGCGCCGACCAGGAGGTCACCGTCGCCTTCAAAGGCGAGTCCGGCGTCAAGAAGCTCCTCCTGAGTTTCGCGCCCTTAGAGAAACTGGACTAGCGCGCAGGGGTCATGCGCCAGCCGTCCCACAACTACGCGTCCCCGGGCGCCTACTTCGTCACGATCTGCGCCCACCAGCGTCACCTGCTATTCGAAGATGCCGCCGTCAGCGACGTAATCAGCTCGGCTTGGACTCAGATCTCGCAACACTTCCCTGCGGCGCACACTGACACCTTCGTCGTGATGCCAAATCACATTCACGGCATCATTGTTCTTCGAGCGCCCGGCAAGCCGTCGTTGGTAGGCGCCCAGCATGCTGGGCGCCTACCAACGACAACCCGTGAGCCATCCGCCGCCACGCTCAGCGTCATCATTCGGTCCTTCAAGGCAGCCGTCACCCGCGAGCTGCGCCTTCGGGGCCTTTGGGATGAGCAGCCGTTCTGGCAGCGGAACTATTACGACCGCGTGATCCGTGACGCGGTCGAACTCGAACGGATACGCGAATACATTGCCCACAACCCTGCTGCGTGGCTCCACGACCAGGAGAACCCAGGTCGACTGCCTGACGAAGGCTACAAAACTCGATGGGCCTGGCTCGAAAACACCCTACCGCCCTCATGGTAGGCGCCCAGCGTGCTGGGCGCCTACCATCGACAACCCAGCGCCCTGGCGTACTAACATCCTCCTCTTCCGCTACACTGCATCCGGTGGCCTCCGAAACACGCCCCGCGGTCGTCTTCAACCCCAACCTGACCCGCGCGCGGCCGTCTAATCCCGGGAGAAGCTGGACTGACAATGCCTGAAATGCAGCCCAACTTCGGCGCCGTGGCAGAAACCTACGCCCGCGTCCGCCCCGGCTACCCTCCGCAGGTCTTCGACGACCTCGTTGCTCTCACCGACATCCCCCGGCACGGCCGCATCCTGGAGATCGGCCCCGCGACCGGCCAGGCGACGCTGCCGCTTGCCCGGCGCGGCTACGACATCACCGGCGTCGAGATGGAAGAGTCGCTCGTCCGGGAAGCACGTCGTCTGCTAGCCGATTACGCGAAGGTGGAGCTGCACGTCGCCGACTTCGAGACCTGGCCGCTGCCCTCCCCGCCCTTCGACATGGTCCTCGCCGCCACCGCCTTTCACTGGATCGACCCGGCAATTCGTTACGTCAAGTCGGCCCAGGCGCTGAGGTCCGGCGGCGCGCTCGCCGTCATCCACAGCCGCCACGTCGCGGGCGGCGACCAGGCGTTCTTCGACCAGGCGCAGGCTTTCTACCAGGCGCACATGCCGGGCGCCGGCGCAAGACCGTTGCCGCGGGCCGAGGAACTCCCGCCCGGCACCGCCGGAGTTCGCGCATCCGGGCTCTTCGACGAGCCCGAAGTCCGGCGCTATCTCTGGCACGAAACGTACACCGCCCGGCAGTACACGGACCTCCTCAGCACCTACTCCGACCACATCGCCCTGCCGGAGGAATCGCGCCGGGCCTTGTTCGAATGCATCGCGGCGCTCATCGATGGCCGGCACGGCGGCAGCATGCGCAAGCAGTACCTGACCGAGCTCGTTGTGGCGCGTAAGCGCTAGACCCCGTCCCCTTCGGTTAAACTGCAGCCCATGGCGACCGAAGCACGCCCCACCGTCGTCCCCGTCCCCGAGCCTGACCTGACCCGCGAGCAGATGATCGCCCGCTCAACCGCCCTGCGCGACCTGCTGCTCGCCGACCAGGAGGCCGCCGACAAGCGCGGCTTCTACTCCGAAGGACTGCACGACGAGTTCACGAAGGCCGGCTTCTACCGCATGCTCCAGCCCCGCATGTTCGGCGGCTACGAGTTCGACCTCGCCACCTACTACCGCATCAGCAT
The DNA here is from genome assembly GCA_035293185.1 of Dehalococcoidia bacterium. GTDB lineage: Bacteria > Chloroflexota > Dehalococcoidia > DSTF01 > WHTK01 > WHTK01. The sequence goes on from DATDOP010000295.1 coordinate 27,637, forward strand.
CGAGATCGG
>DATDOP010000296.1:0-4436 GCA_035293185.1 Dehalococcoidia bacterium
GCCGGCAGCGGCCCGAAGGCTCCGCCGACGTTGTCCTCGTGCCCGAAGCTACCCTCGACAACGTATGTAAGGCCCTCAACGTCCTGATGCGGGTGCATCGGCCAGACGGCGCCGGGTATCAAACGGTCGTCATTGAACACCCGCAGCGCCCCAAAGCTGTCGTTCTCGGGGTCGCGGTAGCGGTCGAAGCTGAAGTGCCAGCGGGCGTGGAACCACTCGCCTTCTATGTCGTAAATGTCGGCGTCGCGGCGTATCTCAAGCATTCCCTCGGCTCCCTTCCGCCTCCCTGCCGGTGTCCCGGACTACCACTTCACAACCGGCAGCGGCCTGAATGGGTGCCTTGGCAGCCACCCCAACTCCAGCTGCACAAGGCGTTTGTGGAATCCAGCGTTGGGAAATCGAGTCGTGACGTCCTTGAAGTAGGCTTTGGCGACGCCACACTTCAGGATTCCCCTGGAGAAATCGACCAGGTCCCCTCTGCGGAACACCTCGACCAGCGGGTAGCGGGCGTCTCCGTACTTCCGCAGCTTGTGGTGCATCCCGATCATCAGCTCGATTTCCGGCTCCCAGCCATCGAGGCCGTTCTGCTTCAAGTACTCCTTTGCCAGGGCGATTGAAGGCGGCAGGTAGTCGAAGGTCCCGGCGCTCCAGATCCCGAGGTCGTGAAAGCAGCCCGCAATGATGATCTTCTGCCGATCTTCTTCGCCGCAGCCGTGCAGGGCGAAGCAGAAGTTGACCATGCGCTGCACGTGGTTCCGGTACGCCGGGTAGTCGCCGCCCAGCTTGGGACGCCAGGGCTCGAGGATCTCGTCGACCGCGACGATACGTTCCTCAATTGCGCGCAAGCTTCCCTCCAATCGCCCTGCGTGGCCGGGCCTACAGATACGGCACGTCCCGTTGACCCAGCTGCGACGTGCCGGAGTAGGCCTCGTCTAGGCCCGGGATGCCGTACGCGCCGTGGTTCGGCGGCCTGCCGGTTGGCGAATCTGGTGGTTTGCCCAGGCGAGGGCGTAATCGGCGAGGGGCTCCCAGCCGTCCTGTCCGCAGGTGTAGTGGCAGCGGCCCGCGAACTCGGTGTAGTCGGTGATCGAGTCGGACTTGAGATAGAGCTTGTAGTTCGCCTTGTTCACCGAGGCCGGCATGATGTGGTCTTCGCTGCCGGCGATGAACAGCAACGGCGCTCGTCCTGGGCGCTTGAAGTCGACCTTGGCTTCGGAGTGAGGCTGGAAGTTGGCGAGGGCGCCGTCCCAGATGATCCGGCCCGGCGCCGCGATCGCGTACCGGTCGTAGACCTCCTGCGATTCTTCCTTGCTCATGACGTTGGTGAAGGCGTAGTGGAACTGCTCAGGCGTAAACGGGACGGCCTGGTGCCGGTGCGCAGGGTTGTCTAGAGCCGTGAACAAAGACCTGATCTGCGAGATCGGCAGCTTGCGGATACCCCTGACCAGGGCCGAATCGATGACGACGCCCGCTGCTCCCACGCCTCGGTCAAGCAGCAGCTGGGTCAGCGTGCCGCCGAAGGAATGGCCGATGATGATCGGCGGCGTGTCCAGGGCGCGGATGATCGCCTCATAGTGATCGGCGACGCTGTCGATCGTCAGCTTCTCGATCGGTGAGGTATCGGCACGCAGCGCCTCCACCTCGACCTCGAAGCCGGGGTAAGCAGGCGCCATGACCTTGTAGCCGTAGCTTTCGTAGCGGGCGACCCAGTGCTCCCAGCTTCGCGGTGTCATCCAGAGTCCGTGTACCAGGACGATGGGGGGCTTCTCATCCGCTGCCTGATTGCCGTTCATTAGGCTGATCCCTTTCTGTTGTTCTGTTCTTGCCGGAGTTTGTAGGGCGATTCAGCGGCAGGAATCGCCAGGACAACCACATGCGTGAGCAAACCTGCGTCCTGCACGCTGGGGGCGTGAGCAGAGACCTCAAAGTCACGCTCTGATCCGGCGATCACCCGAACGCGGCGGCCGAGACCGCTCCATCGCCGAACACGAAATTCCGGGAGCCGCACCATCGTTCTCATCTTGTCGGCGAAGCCAGTAAATCGCATCCTGCACTTGGCCAGAATCGGATAGTATGAGTGGCGGACGAAGGCCTCCCCCATTGGGGGGAACCCAGGGTTGGCTGGTGTCCTCAACTTCGTTCAGACACACCAGCACCCGGGGCGGCACATGAGTATTCGAGTCCTGATCGTCGACGACCACGCCGTCGTACGACAGGGCCTGAAGATGTTCCTCGGCACTGACCCGGAGCTCGAAATCGTTGGCCAGGCCGGCAATGGTGCCCAGGCCTTGAAATTGGCCCGAGAACTCCTGCCGGACATCGTGCTCATGGACCTCTTGATGCCGGTTATGGATGGCATCGAAGCGACCAGCCTGATCCGTCAACAGCTGCCCGGTATCGAAGTCATCGCTCTGACCAGCGTCCTCGAGGACAACTCCGTAATCGGCGCGATCAAGGCCGGAGCGATCGGCTATCTCCTGAAGGACACCGAGGCCGAGGAGCTTTGTCGCGCGATCAAGGCCGCGGCGTCCGGCAAGGTGCAACTCTCACCGGAGGCCGCCGAGCGTCTGATCAGGGAAGTCAACGCACCCAAGAACCCTGAACCGCTGACGGAGAGGGAGCGGGACGTTCTCAGGCTCCTCTGCGCGGGCGAAACCAACAAGGAAATGGCGCTTCATCTCGAAGTGGGCGAGAGCACTGTCAAGACCCACGTTAGCAACATCCTCTTCAAGCTCGGCGTGCAGAGCAGGACCCAGGCCGCTGTCTACGCGGCCCAGAGCGGCCTGGCCCGGCTACAGACCAGCTGAGGTAATCTCATGTCCACGAAGGCAACCAGGAGCCGGCTCCCCCAACGCAAGCTGACTGCGGAAGCGCTGGCCATCGAGAACGCAAGGCTGTTCGCGCAAGCAGAAGAGCGCACTCGCGAGCTGGAGAGTCTCCTGCGTGTCTCTCAGGCCGTTGCATCGACGCTGGACCTCGACCAGGTCATGCTGCTCTTTCTCGCGCAGCTCAAAGAGGTCATCGATTATGACTGCGCCTCGCTCATACTCATCGAGGGAAGCGATCTCGTGATCCAGGACATTGTCATGCCGCACGAGAAGGTGTTTCGCCAGGAGAATCGCGTCCGGTTTACGCCCTGCGACGACCCGGACCTCTGGGTAACGAGCGACGCGCGGCCGGGTCTCGACACGCCCTGCGTCTTGCTCCCGGCCTCGGCCGACTTCTGGCGGCTGATGCGAAATGGAGAGAGCCACCTCATAGAGGACGCCCTGACCCTGCAGGACGACATCCTGGCAGTCAGTTACCGGAAGATGATGGGTGACAGGCTACACTCGCCCGAGTTCATGCGCTCCTGGATGGCAACGCCGCTGCACGGCAAAGACGGCACCATCGGCTACTTCGGTACGTCCAGCGCCACTCCTGCGAAATTCAACGCCAAGCACATACGCCTTGCGCGCGCTTTTGCAGATCAGGCGACTGTCGCCATTGAGAACGCCCGCCTTTACAGCCAGGGGCAGAAACTCGCTGTCGCGCAGGAGCGTCAACGCGTAGCGAGGGACCTGCACGACTCGGTGGCTCAGACCTTCTATGGTGTCGCGCTCGGAGCCAAGACTGCACGCAGGTACATCACCGCCGACCCTGCAGCAGCGGTCGAGCCGATCGACTACGTCATCTCTCTGGCCGCTGCGGGCCTCGCGGAAATGCGTGCGCTGATCTTCGATCTCTATCCGGAATCGCTGCAAAGCGAAGGAGTCATCAAAGCGCTAGATCGTCAGGTCGAAGTGCTGCCGGGCCGATACGGAATCGACGTTGAATGGCTTCGAGCTGACGAGCCCGACGCGCCTGTCGAGGTCAAGGAAGCCATCTACACGATCATCCGCGAGGCTCTGCACAACGCGGTCAAGCACGCTCAAACGCAGACAGTCTCTCTGTCGCTGGAAGCGGATGCAGCTGAGGTCCGATTCTCCGTCCGCGATTTCGGTACCGGCTTCGATGTGTCCTCCACGCCCGCGGGACATATGGGCCTCAAATCGATGGAGGAACGAGCAAGACGCCTGGGCGGCCGGCTCCGCATCGATAGCTCCATCGGCGAAGGGACGGTCGTCACAGGCTCCATACCCCTCCGCGCGTAGGCGCCTGGGCGCATCCTCCGTTCTGTGCGGATGCGAGGGTCGCAGCGTTTCACTGCTGACGTTAGCGGTCAGGTCGCGCTCTTGGCCGGAGCAGGCGTGATGTAGTGCATCTCGTGCCGGCTCCGCGCGCTGGGGTCGCGCCAGGCCCCCGAAAGCTCGATCCAAACTCGGTGGTGCTCGGACTCCTGGTGGACCTGGTAGGCGGCCTCGTCCACGAAAACCTGGAAAAGGCACATCATCGAGGGATCGGCGAGGTCCTGCATCACCTCGTAGCGAATGCAGCCCGGTTCCTGGTTAGTCTTC
>DATDOP010000297.1:0-7027 GCA_035293185.1 Dehalococcoidia bacterium
GGGAGTAACCAAAGTTGCGGCGGCGATGTATAAAGGTCTCTGACGACGCCATGGACCAAGAGATCCGTTTTTGCATCACGTCCGACGGTGTGCGCATCGCCTATGCCAGCGTGGGGAGCGGTCCCGTGCTGGTGAAGGCGCCGAACTGGATGACGCACCTTGAGTATGAGTGGCAGACCCCCGTGTGGCGCCACTGGTGGGAGGAGCTGGCGCGCGATTACACGCTGATCCGCTTCGACCAGCGCGGCGCCGGCCTGTCCGACTGGAACGTCCCGGAGGCGTCATTCGAATCCTGGGTGCGGGACCTGGAGGCGGTGGTGGAGGCGACGGCGGTCGACCGCTTTGCGCTGCTGGGCATCTCGCAGGGCGGGCCGGTGGCGATCGAGTACAGCGTGCGCCACCCGGAGAAGGTGAGCCACCTTGTCCTGTACGGCGCTTACGCGCGGGGCAGCCTGTTTCGCGGGCGGTCTCAGGAAGAGCACGAGGCGCTGGTGACGTTAACCCGGGAGGGCTGGGGCCGCGACAATCCCGCCTATCGCCAGATGTTCACCAGCCAGTTCATGCCGGGCGCGACCACGGCGCAGATGGGCTGGTTCAACGAGCTGCAGCGCATTTCGACCACGGGGGCGAACGCGGCGCGCGTTCAGGAAATCGGCAGCAACATCAACGTGCTGGACAGGCTGCGCCTGGTCTCTGCGCCGACGCTGGTGCTGCACGCGGACCGGGATGCGCGCGTCCCGTACGACGAGGGACGCACGCTGGCATCGCTGATTGCCGACGCCCACCTGGTGACGCTGGCGAGCGGCAACCACCTGACGCTGGCGGACGAACCGGCGTGGCCGACGCTTATCGCGAACGTGCGGCACTTCCTGACCACCGGCCGGCCGTTACCGCAATCGCCGGGGCAGACTGAAATGCTATCCGCGCCGGCGGGCCAGCTGACGCCGAGGGAACTGGAGGTGCTGCGGCTGATCGCCGCGGGACGCAGCAACCAGGAGATCGCGCAGGAGCTGGTGATCAGCTTCAACACGGTGACGAATCACGTGAAAAGCATCCTGGGCAAGACCGGCTGCGCCAACCGCACGGAGGCCGCGAGCTACGCCTACCGCAACAATCTCGTGGCGCGGCAATAGGCCGTACCTATGCGTGATGACTTGCACGTGGTCATAGAATGATGCGGTCCTGATGGAACAAGAGATCCGCTTCTGCAGAGCGTCGGACGGCGCACGCATCGCGTATGCGGTGGTCGGCAGCGGCCCGGTGCTGGTGAAGGCGCCGAACTGGCTGAACCACCTGGAGTACGAGTGGCAGAGCCCGATCTGGCGTCATTGGTGGCAGGAGCTGGCGCAAGACCACACCATCGTCCGCTTCGATCAGCGGGGATGCGGCCTCTCGGACTGGAACGTGGAGGACATGTCGTTCGAGGCGCGGGTCAGAGACCTGGAGGCAGTGGTTGAGGCGACCGGGGTGGACAAGTTCGCGCTGCTGGGCATCTCCCAGGGTGCGGCCGCCGGGATTGAGTTCGCCGCTCGCCATCCAGAGGCAGTTACGCGCCTCATCCTGTGCGGCGCCTTCGCCCGCGGCCGACTGGGGCGCGGACACTCGAAGAGCGTGCAGGACGCGGTCATAACGCTGATCCGCGAGGGTTGGGGCAAGGACAACCCGGCCTACAGGCAGATGTTCACGAGCCAGTTCATGCCGGACGCCAGCGCGGAACAGATGGGATGGTTCAACGAACTGCAACGTGTCTCGAGTTCGCCGGAGAATGCGGCACGGACCTACGAGGCGGGTGGCAAGGTTGACGTGATGGACCGCCTGCGGCTGATCGCGGCCCCGACGCTGGTCTTTCACGCCCGCGGGGACGAGCGCGTCGAGTTCGAGCACGGCCGTCTAGTCGCTTCGCTGATCCCGGGCGCGTGCTTTGTCCCCCTCGAGAGCCGGAACCACCTGACGCTGGCGGACGAGCCGGCCTGGGGGGTGCTAATCGCGAACGTGCGGCACTTCCTGGCGACGGGCCAGCCGTTGCCGCAGAAGCCGGGCCGCGCTGAGATGCCGGCGGGGCCGGCGGGTCAGTTGACGCCGAGGGAGCTGGAGGTGCTGCGGCTCGTCGCGGAGGGGCGTAGCAACCAGGAGATCGCGCAGGAGCTGGTGATCAGCTTCAACACCGTGACCAACCACGTGAAGAGCATCCTCGGCAAGACGGGCAGCGCCAACCGCACCGAGGCCGCGAGTTTCGCCCACCGCAGCGGCATCGTCTCGCGCAACCGCAGCTAACCCTCGTAATCGCCCACTCCCAGATTCAGCCGTAGCCATTTCTGGCCAGCGGCCCGGTAAAGATGCCCACTCCTGGCGCGTCCAAACGGCCACTCGTGGTCGTGTGGTGAACCCTGCTCCGACCCTACCTTGAGTTTGCTGCGACGTCGCCCCTTAGGCGGGCCGCAAGCAAGCAGAGGTGAAGTCATGAACACACGAATCACTCAGGTTTGCCAGAGGATCGGCGATGCGCTGGTCACCGCGTTCGCCCTCGCCTGGTTCGGCCTCCTTGGCGACCACCACTTCGGGGTTGTCGGTCCGGCAGAGGTCGACCTGGCTGACCGGGGCGGATCTGACGCCCGCTCCTGGCGCTGAATCTTGAGAGGAGTCAAGAAATGCCGGCAGTTCAGGTTTTGAAGGACGCGATGCCAGGCAGGCCTGCAGCGAACCAACAAGATGGCGCGCGACTGATGGAGCTGATCGCGGAGCTGGGCCCGGTTACGGGCTTCGAGCTGGCACGCCGAGCCCTCTTGCCAAGGTTCGAGGTCCATGCCTGGCTGGCACGTGAGGCAAACGCGGGCCGCTTACACCGCGATCCAGCTACGGGCCGCTACGCACCGTGGTGCGAGTTGCCGTGGAGCCAAATCAACCCAACAGGCCATGGAGGACCACTGCTATGACAACGCAGGCTTACGCGACAAGCTCCCGATCAATCGCCGAGCCGCAGGAAGCGACAGCGGAGAGCGGCCAGCGAGTGACGGGCGGGCTGCTCGCCATCCCAGGGTTCCTGGCGATGTCGTTCTCGAACGGCATCGTGCATTCGTTCAGCATGCGGATGCACGGCATGATCGTGGCCTGGCTGGTGCTGGAGATGACGGGCTCCAAACTGTGGCTGGGTATCGTCAGCGGCGTGCCGGCGCTCTCGATTGTGGTGTTCTCGCTGTTGGGCGGGCTGCTGGCCGACTCCCGGGACGCGCGCAGGACACTGATCGTTTCGCGGGGACTGCTGGCGGTTGTGTCGCTCGCAGCGGCCGTCCTTGCGGCCAGCGGCGGGATGGACCGGGGAACGTTGATGGTGTTCGTGCTGGTGAGCGTGGGCCTGATGGCGGCCGACATGCCGGTGGCGCGCACGCTGGTGCTGCAGTCCGTGGGCAGCGCCAGGCTGGCGAGCGCCAGCGCGGCGAACCTGGTGACGCTCAACCTGTTCAATATCGCGGGACCGCTGGCGCTCGGCGTGATGATCGGCAAGACCGGCGCGGAGGCAGCCCTGTTCGTCCTGTTCGGGGGTTATGTGGCGGCGATGCTGCTGACGGCCAAACAGCCGGCCGGAGTAACGCCGCCGCGGCCGCGAGGTGGCAATCCGGCCGGCGAGATCCTCGCGGGGTTCGTCTACCTGCGCTCGACTCCGGCCGTCGCTGCGCTGGTAGCCCTGGGGTTCCTGGTGATCCTGGCGGGCGTCTATTTCGGCATGGTGCCGGTCTACGCCCGCGAGGTGCTGCGAGTGGGACCGGAGGGTCTGGGATTGCTCACGGCGTCGTTTTCCGTGGGCAGCCTGACCGGCGCGGCGTACATGACAGCACGCGGCGGCATGCGACACCGGGGCAGGTTCGTAGCCGGGTTGAGTCTGGTTTTCGGCGCCGGGATGGTGGCGTTTGCGCTCTCCGGCAACCTGGCGCTGTCCTGCCTGATTAGCTTCGTCATGGGTGTGACGGCGGCGTTCTGGCAGAACACCCTGAGCGTGCTTGTCCAGGTCGTCGCGGCGCCGGCGATGCGCGGCAGAGCCGTCGCGGTGTTCACGATGGGCTTTCAGTTGGCGACCGCGGGCTGGTTGCTGGGAGGCGTGCTGGCGACGCTGCTGAGCGTGCAGGCGGCGGTCGTGCTGGCCGGCCTGGCCTTCGCCATCCTGAGCACGCTGATCTTCGCGGTCTGCCGCGAGGTGCGCGAGATCGACTAGGCAGGCTGCTGGTGCGGTACACTCGGGAGAGCTTTGACTAACGCCTCCCCCGCAGCAGACACGCCGCTCGTCGAGACACGCCAGCTGACAAAGCGATACGGGCGCCAGGTGCTGGCGCTCGATTCGCTATCCGTGCGGATCGGCGAAGGAGTGACCGGCGTCGTGGGCGCCAACGGGGCGGGCAAGAGCACGCTGATCAAGATCCTGCTGGGCCTGCTGGCGCCCACAGACGGCGGAGCGACCCTGCTAGGCTTCGACGTCGCGACGCAGGGGCCGCAGCTACGCCAGTACGTCGGCTACATGCCGGAGCACGACTGCCTGCCGCCGGACGTGAGCGCTACGGACTTTGTGATCCACATGGCGCGGATTAACGGCCTGCCCTCCGCTTCGGCGAGGGAGCGGGCGGCGGAGACGCTGCGCCACGTCGGGCTGTTCGAGGAGCGCTACCGGGCTATCGGTACGTACTCGACGGGCATGAAGCAGCGCGTGAAGCTGGCGCAGGCGCTGGTACACGACCCGCGCCTGCTGATGCTGGACGAGCCAACCAACGGCCTGGACCCCGAGGGACGCGACGAGATGCTGGACTTGATCCGGCGGATCGGGCGCGACTTCGGTATCTCGATGCTGATGTCTTCGCACCTCCTCGGCGAGATCGAACGCGTCTGCGACAGCCTGGTCGTGATCGACGCAGGGCGCCTGATGCGCTCCGACACGATCGCCAGCTTCACTGGATCGAAGCAGGTGCTGGCGGTTGAGGTCGACGAGAGACAGGACGAGCTCAAGCGGCGGCTGGAAGCAAAGGGGCTGGATGTGAGACAGGACGGAGCGCTGCTGCTGATCAACCTGGACGGCACGCAGCCCTACGACCTGGTGCGAGACGAAGTCGCTGAGCTGGGCGTCGGGCTGTTGCGTTTGGAGCAGGGGCGGCACCGGCTGGAAGACCTGTTCCGCGCCGACACGGAGGAAACAGCCGATGGCTGAGCGCGCAGGGCCGCCGGGCGGGCTCCGGACCGGCATCTACGACCTTGGCTACCGGTCATACGATGGGGCGAGGCTGGGTCGGGTCTATGCGGCGTTTTCGCTGTACACCTACACGCTGCGGGCGATCTTCGGGCTGGGACGCTCGGCGATGAGCAAAGTGTTCCCCATAGGCCTGGCGATCATTGCCGCGGTGCCGGCGTTGATCCAGCTGGCCGTGGCGGCGATTGCGCCGGAAGAATTCGAGTACACGAGCCCCGAGAATTACTTTGGCTTCGTCAGCCTGGTGCTGGCGCTGTTCTGCGCCGTGGCCGCGCCCGAGGTGATCGGCCGCGATCAGCGCAACCGGACGCTATCGTTGTACTTCTCGCGCTCGCTATCGCGGCAGGACTACGTTTCCGCGAAGCTGGCGGCGCTGGGCAGCGCGGTGTTCATCGTGCTGGTGATACCCCAGGCGATCCTGCTGGCGGGGAACGCCGTTTCGACGGAAGAGATCGTCGAATACATGAAGACAAATGCCGACCTGGTGCCGCCGATCCTGGGCAGCTCGATCCTCGTCGGCACGATGATGAGCGGCATCTCGCTGGCGATCGGGAGCCAAACGCCGCGGCGCGCCTGGGCTACGGGAGCGGTGATCGCCTACTTCGTCATCGCCACGGCGCTGGGCAGCATCCTGTTCGAGACGATAGGCGGCGATAACAGCGGCTACGCGTTGATGCTGAGCCCGTTCTCGGTGCTGAACGGCGCGGTCACATGGATCTTCGGCGGCGAGGCTGAGCAAGACAGCGAGCTCGCGAAGGCAGGACTGGATGGAGTCCTGTACTTCCTCGTGGCTGTTGGCTACGCGGCCGGTTCGCTGGGCCTGCTGTACCGGCGCTTTCTGAAGCTGGCGGTCTGATGGCGGCTGAGTTGCACACGGCGCTGGAGCTGAAGAACGTCTCGCGTTGGTACGGCAACGTCGTGGCGGTGAACGACGTCTCGTTCGATCTGGGTCCGGGGATCACGGGGCTGCTGGGGCCGAACGGCGCCGGCAAGTCGACGTTGCTGCACATGCTGGCAGGCCTGCTCAAACCTTCGAACGGCGACGCGCTGGTGGAGGGCGAGGCAGCGTGGCAGAACCCGGAGATCTACAAGCTGATCGGCTTCGTGCCGGAACGGGAGGCGGTCTACCCCTTCCTCACGGGGTTCGAGTTCGTGAGGCTCAGCGCCAGGCTGCACGGCCTGAACGAGCCCGAGGCGGCGGCGACGCGCGCGCTGGAGGCGGTTGAGCTGATGGACGCGAAGGACCGGGCGGTAGGCGGCTACTCGAAGGGGATGAAGCAGCGGATCAAGATTGCGTCCGCGATCGTGCACCAACCGTGGATCCTGCTGCTGGACGAGCCGTTCAATGGCGCCGACCCGCGCCAGCGTCTGCGCATGATGGAGATGCTGCAGCAAATGGCGGCGGACGGAGCGACGATCGTTTTCTCCTCACACATCCTGGAGGAGGTTGAGCGGCTGGCGGAGAACGTGCTGGTCATCGTCTCGGGACGGCTGGCGGCATCCGGCGACTTCCACGAAATCAGGCGCCTGATGACAGACCGGCCGCACACGATCAGGGTGCGTTCCAGCGACGACCGCCGGTTGGCAGCGGCGCTGATCGGGCACGATTCGGTGTTCGGCGTGGAGATTCAATCCGAGGGGTTGACGGTGCAGGCCTCAGACCTGGTCTCGTTCGCGCACATCGCGCCAGTGGTCGCGCGCGGCAGCAACGTCAGCGTCTTCGAGCTTTCGCCGACAGACGAATCGCTGGAGAGCGTGTTTTCGTACCTGGTGGGCCGGTGAAGCCGAGTCGCGGTCCAG
>DATDOP010000298.1:0-5194 GCA_035293185.1 Dehalococcoidia bacterium
GCATACGCCTGATCCACCGCAAGTTTCAGGCCCTGCTGGAGATGAACGGCGTTACCGAGATCGAGGCGGACGCCCAGCCCTTCGACCCGAACCTGCACGAGGCCGTGATGTTCGGCGACGGTGAGGAGGGCAAGGTCACCAACGTGGTGCAGAAGGGCTACATGCTCGGCGGCCGCGTCCTGCGCCCGGCCATGGTCATCGTCGGTAACGGCGGCAAGACAGCGGAGCAAGACTAGCCCGATGCCGATCTTCGGTGGCAGCAAACGCCCGCCCCTCGATGGCCTGACCCGCGAAGAGGAGAAGCGCCGCGACGCGCTGAACCCGGAAGTTCTGCGCCGCGCCGAAGAAAAGGGCATGGTGGACAACACGCCGTTTGCGGCCGCGATCCTGCGTGAGAAGATGGAATCTGAACCGCGGGAGATGCTCTGGCCGCTGCTCCTGGGGAGCCAGATGATGAGCATGCGCCGCTACGGCCAGGCAATAGAGGCCTTTAACGAGGCGCTGGAGCGCGCCGATGACGAAGTGCGTGCGCACTACGGCGCTGCGATGGCCAGCTTTCGCGCCGGAGAGTACAAGCAGGACCACGGCGAGGCTGCGTCGGACGAAGTCGCCCCGCCGGGAATGACCGTCGATAACCTGTATCAGGAGTCGTTACGCCACTTCAACATCGCGATGGAGCTGACACCGGACAAGAACGAACGTGACGAGCTGGCGTCAGCCGCCGCGACTGTCAGGCGGGCGGTAGCACGTAAGGCCGGGCGCCTTTAGAGCCACTAACTAAGTAGAGAGACACAGAGAAGAAGGAAACGGGGCCGATGGCAAGGCGGCTTCGAGGAGGCATCAAGCAATGGCAAAAGTAATTGGAATTGACCTGGGGACGACGAACTCCTGCGTCGCGGTGATGGAGGCCGGCGAGCCCGTCGTCATCCCGAACGCGGAGGGCGGCCGCACGACGCCGTCCGTCGTCGCCATCTCGAAGAGCGGCGAACGCCTCGTGGGACAGGTGGCCAAACGCCAGGCGATCACCAACCCCGACAGCACGATCTACTCGATCAAGCGCCTGATGGGCCGCAAGTTCACGGACGCTGACGTGGCGCGGGACCTCAAGCTGCTGTCCTACAAAGTGACGCAGGCGTCGAACGGCGACGCGCAGGTAGACCTGGGTGGCCGCGCGTACTCGCCGCCTGAGGTCTCGGCGATGATCCTGCAGAAGCTGAAGGCAGACGCCGAAGCCTACCTGGGCGAAACCGTCACCGAAGCGGTGATCACCGTCCCGGCCTACTTCAACGACAGTCAGCGCCAGGCGACCAAGGACGCCGGCCAGATTGCCGGCCTCGAAGTGCTGCGCATCATCAACGAGCCGACGGCGGCATCGCTGGCTTACGGCCTCGACAAGAAGGGCGAGGAGACAATCGCGGTCTACGACCTCGGCGGCGGCACCTTCGACATCTCGATTCTCGAGATCGGCGAAGGCACGTTCCAGGTGCGCTCGACCAACGGTGATACCCACCTCGGCGGCGACGACTTCGACCAGGAGATCATCGACTGGCTGGTCGACGAGTTCAAGAAGGACCAGGGCATCGACCTGAGTCAGGACCGCATGGCGTTGCAGCGCCTCAAGGAAGCGGCCGAAAAGGCGAAGATCGAGCTGTCCAGCGTGATGCAGACGGACGTCAACCTGCCGTTCATCACGGCGGATGCTTCCGGCCCCAAGCACCTCACCCTGACGCTGAGCCGCTCCAAGCTGGAGCAGCTGGTGGGCGACCTGGTGGAGCGCAGCCTGGCGCCGTGCAAACAGGCTCTGCAGGACGCCAGCGTGACCTCGGCGCAGATCAACGAGGTCGTGATGGTTGGCGGTCAGACGCGCATGCCGCTGGTCATCGAGAAGGTGAAGCAGTTCTTCGGCAAGGAGCCGCACCGCGGCGTCAACCCGGACGAGGTCGTCGCCATTGGCGCTGCGATCCAGGCCGGCGTGCTCAAGGGCGAAGTCACGGACGTGCTGCTGCTGGACGTGACGCCGCTGACCCTGGGCATCGAGACGCTGGGTGGCGTGGCCACGCCGATCATCCCGCGCAACACGACGATCCCGACCAGCAAGAGCCAGGCCTTCTCCACGGCGGCGGACAACCAGCCGTCCGTCGAAATCCACATCGTCCAGGGCGACCGGGCGATGGCGACCGACAACAAGTCGCTGGGGCGCTTCATCCTTGACGGCATCCTGCCGGCGCCGCGAGGCGTGCCGCAGATCGAAGTCACGTTCGACATCGACGCCAACGGCATCCTCAACGTCAGCGCCAAGGACAAGGCGACCTCACGCGAGCAGAAGATCACGATCACCGCGGGCTCCGGCCTCTCCAAGGAGGAGGTGGAGAAGCTGCAGCGCGAAGCGGAGCTGCACGCCTCCGAAGACAAGCAGCGCCGCGAGGAGATCGAGACGCGCAACGGCGCCGACAGCCTGGCCTACAGCGCCGAGAAGACGCTGCGTGACAACGCCGACAAGGTCCCCGCCGACCTCAAGACAGAGGTCGAGGGCAAGATCGCCGCGGTGCGCAGCGCGCTCGAAGGTACGGCAATCGCCGCGGTGCAGAGCGCCGTCAACGAACTGAACGCATCGCTGCAGAAGATCGGTGAGGCGGTTTACGGCGGGCAGGGCGCTGATGGCGCGTCAGCGGAGGGCGAAGCCGGCGAGGCGCCCGAAGGCACCGTCGAGGGCGAGTTCCGCGAGGTCTAGCCTTCAGCGGTCAGCAATCAGCTTTCAGTAGTAAGCCCCGGTCGTTGGACCGGGGCTTTACTTTGGCGTTACGTTTCGTCTTCGGGCTTGAGCCGGTAGCCGACGCCATGGAAGCTCTCGATCATGCCTCGGGGAAGGCCTGCGCTGTGCAGAAGGACGTTTAGCGAAGCGACGGCCGCGTCCACGAACTCGCGGTCGTAAGGAAGGTCCGGCCACCAGAGGCGGCTGAGGATGGTCTCGGGAGTGAACACGGCGCCCCGGTTCTCGAGCAAGAAGTCGAGCAGATCGCGCTCTTCCTTCCTTAGCTGCAGTCGCTTTTCAGAACCTTCGACCGTGAGCTGCGAGCCGCTGATCGAGATCTTGTGACCACGCTTACGGCCAAACGCGATGCCGTGCCAAACCCGGCAGAGCGCGCCAAGGCAGCTGATCGTGTTCGCCGTCAGAGGTGGGATGAATAGTGGTTGCATCGAACCAGAGGATAGCTGCGGCGGGACGATCGGTGTCAGTGCCGAAAGGCCTGCCCTTGTGGCCCCACGCGGCGTGTCATCTAAGATCGGCCGGACATGGAGCAGGAGCGGCGCAATCCCCTGGACGGCTGGGTGTCTTTCCCGGAAGGCGTCGTGGAGTCGCGTTCGGACATGCTGCCGAGCGAGAGTCACGGCTGGGGGCTGAACCTCGTGCTCTCTATGCCGCGATCGATTGCTTACGCCTACGTGCGTTCTCAGCTGACGACGGCCGGCTTCGTCGATGAGTCGGCGGGCGCCGGGTCCGGCCTGTTTCGCTTCATCCGCGAGGACGCCTACGTCTGGGGCTCGGTGACCGACGCGCGGGATGGCGGCAGCCGTGTGCTGCTCAGCTGCAACACCGCCGGCAACGGGGAACAGATAACAGATAGCTGATAGCAGGCATACCCGTCCAAAGCCTGTTATCTGTTACCTGCCATCTGTTACGCCCGGCGCCAGACGCGCCGGAAGGGCAGGCCGGCGGCGCTGTCCGCCATGCCTGAGAGCTCGATCCGGGACGGGGTGATCTTGAGCAGGCCCCAGGCGCCGCCGTCTGGTCCGCCGGGGAAGAAGTCGCCGATGTCGTAGCCCAGCGGCGGTGGGGTGCCCTTATACAGCTCCCAGATGCGACGGCGCTCCAAGGGGTCGTCTTCCCACTCCGCCGTCGCCTCGATCTGGACGTTCTGCTGCTGCGGGTCCCAGTAGAGCAGCGAGACGTTTGGGTTGCCGGCCAGGTGCTTCTCTTTCAGCGAATGACGGCCCGTGGCGATCCTGCCGGCGTGTCCTTGCCAGATGGGGTGGAGGATGCGAGTACGCGGCCGTCCCTTCTCGTCCACGGTCGCGACGATGCACCAGACAATGCGCCGCGTCCGCGCCGCGAACTCCTCGGCGATCGCGTCGAAGGATAGAGATGTCACATAGGCCTCCTCTAGGCTGATTTCTCCCAGAGCATGACGTTAAACAGCGGCACGCGATACCAGTCTTCGAAGCGAGGGTCTGCAAGCAGGGAATCGTCCTTCGGCACAGGCTCCAGGAAGGCGCGCAGCTGTAGGCCGGCTTTGAGGTAGGCCTCCATGTAGGCGCTCAGCGGCCGGTGCCAGTTCTTGATCCGGATGCCACTCCACTCCACCACCTGCGGTGACTCCTCCGCGTAGCGGTCGATGCGGTGGTAGAGGCGGTTCCCCGCGTCGTCGCGCGCCCAGCCCAGCGAGGCCGTGACGAACCCCAGATTAGCGACGAGCAACTTGCCACCGCCACGCAGCACCCGCGCCGCCTCGCTGATCGCGCTACGAAAGTCGGTGATGTCGATCAGGCTAAGGTAGCTGACGATGAGATCGAAGCGCTCGGAGGCGAAGGGCAGCGTCTCGCCGCTGGCCTGAAGGTAACGCCCTCCCGGCTCGCGTGTGATTGCGGCGCCTACGAGCTCGGTGATGGGATCGAGGCCAACGCTAATGGCACCTCGCTGCGAAAGCAGCCGGCAGAATCGTCCTTCGCCGCAGCCGATGTCCAGGGCGTGCAGGCCAGATACATCGCCGCAAAGGTCCAGCATCACGGCGTCGAGTAGCAGCTCGCGGTGGGGCTCACCCGCATCGATCACGTTGACCCAGCCGCGGGCTGATTCCGCCCAGCCACCATCTGCGCCAATCTCTGCCAAGGTTGCTCCACCTGTGATGGTTTCGGAATTGCCCCGCGGGCGGCCAGCCGATATTATCCGATCGGCGGGGAGAGGAACCTTATCCTGAAACTGCTCCCCTTTCTCTTTACCTCATCCCTGATCTTAGTCATGGCCTGTGGTTCCGGCGGAGAGCGCGGATCAAGCGCCGGCTCGTTGCCTGGCGACGCCACGGCGATTCGTAGCGTCGATTTCGAGGCGTTGCCCGCCGCCAGGACGCTGCTCGATCAGCTGGGCAGCGGCAACGTCGACAAGGCCTCAACGTTGTACGCGGACCTGACCGGCGAC
>DATDOP010000299.1:0-4232 GCA_035293185.1 Dehalococcoidia bacterium
AGCCGTGTGACCACGTACGGGTCGATGTTCGCGCAGGGGCGCCGGTCTTCGATGTAACCCTTGCCCTCGCGCTCAACCTGCCACGGGATGCGCACCGAAGCGCCGCGGTCGCTGACGCCATAGTTGAACTCCTTGTACGAAGCGGTCTCGTGCAGTCCCGTGAGGCGGTCCTCGATGCCGAAGCCGTAGTTGGCGATGTGCAGGTCGTGCCGCAACTTCAGCTTCTCCGCCGCGTCAACGTTCGGCTGGTAAGAGCTGCGCATTGCCTTCGTCGAGAAGTTGGTGTGGCAGCCGGCGCCGTTCCAGTCGCCGCGCACGGGCTTCGGGTCCAGCGTCGCGCTGACGTCGAAGTCCTCGGCGACGCGGTAGAGCAGCCAGCGCGCCAGCCACAAGTGGTCGGAGACGTCCAGGGCGCTCAGCGGGCCGACCTGGAACTCCCACTGCCCCGGCATAACCTCCGCGTTGATCCCGGCGATGCCGAGGCCCGCGGTCAGGCACGCGTCGAGGTGCGCCTCGACGATCGGCCGGCCGAACACCTCGTCGTCACCGACGCCGCAGTAGTAACCGCCCTGCGGTGCCGGGAATCCGTGCTCCGGGAAGCCCAGCGGCCGCGCGCCGTCGAAGAACGTGTACTCCTGCTCCAGTCCGAACCAGTAATCGTCCCCCTCGAAGCGCTTCGCCATGTCGGCGCAGAGGGCCCGCGTGTTCGTTTTGTGGGGGGTCATGTCCGTCAGCAGCACGTCGCACATGACCAGCTTGTCGTTGCCGCCACGGAGCGGGTCCGGCACAACGCAAACCGGGCGCAGCACGCAGTCCGAGCGATCGCCCGGCGCCTGGTTCGTCGAAGAGCCGTCGAAGCCCCAGATCGGCGGCTCTGCGCCGTCCGCGACGACCTTCGTCTTGGAACGGAGCTTCGGCGTTGGCACCGTCCCGTCTATCCAGATGTATTCAGCCTTGTATGGCACTTCTCAAACCCCCTCGTGTTTCTCGCCGCGGCCCCTGAGATCCTGGTGTGCGGCATTCTCATCATTCATTTTCTGTTATATCCAGCCGCCACGTAAGGCGCCAGAGCATTGACTGCCCTGACGCCCCCGTAGCAGAGATTTCACGTAATCGTAATTCCCTAAAGCGCCGCCTCACCTCGCTCACCGGTCCGGACGCGGATCGCGTCTGATACCGGACTGATGAAGATCTTGCCGTCACCGATCGCCCCCGTCCGCGAAGCCTCGACGATGACGCTCACCGCCCGCTCCGTGTCCGAGTCCTTGACCACCAGCTCGATCTTGCTCTTCGGCAGCATGTCCACGCGGTACTCCTCGCCGCCGCGGCCCGTGTGGACGATGCCCCGCTGCACGCCACGTCCGGTGACGTTGACGAAGTTCATCCCCACAAAGCCTGCCGCCGAAAGGGCATCCTTGACCGCTTCCACGCGTTCCGGCCGGACTATCGCTTCTACCTTGTTCATTTCGTTATGCGCTCCTTGCGATCTCAGTCGCCGAACTAGGAACCGGAACCGCCGGACTCAGACGAAACGGGGATGCCCGCGTACGGCGCGCCGCTGTCCAGCAGGTAAGCACGCTCGCCGTGCTGGCTCGCGTCGATGCCGATGTTCTCGTCATCCTCGGACACCCGCAGGCCCAACGTCATGTCCAGGACCTTCAATATTACAAAGGTCACGACGAAGGAATAGACCATAGTCACGCCGACGGCAATCAGCTGGCGTCCCAGCTGCTCTGCTTCGCCTTCGATCAGGCCGTCGACGCCGCCGTAGGCTGCTGCCGCGAAGATACCGGTGGCGATAGCGCCCCAGGCGCCACCGACGCCGTGCACGCCGACCACGTCCAGCGAGTCATCAAGGCCGATCTTCGAACGCAGACGGACCGCGAAGTAACAGAAGGCACCCGCACCGGCGCCGATCGCGATTGATGCCATCGGGCTGACGAAGCCGGAGGCCGGCGTAATCGCCACCAACCCTGCGACCGCACCGGCCGCCGCGCCCACCACGCTCGGCTTGCCACCGATCAGCCAGCTCAACCCCGTCCAGACCACCGCCGCCGTTGCCGTAGCGATGTGTGTCACCGTAAAGGCGTTGCTGGCCGTCAGGATGAAGCTCTCGTCTTCAGTAGCGATGCCCAGGGAGCCCAGCGCGCTGCCGGCGTTGAAGCCGAACCAGCCGAACCACAGCAAGGCAGCGCCGACTACCACCATCGTGATGTCGTGCGGCTCCATCGGCTCCCGGCCGAAGCCGTGGCGTTTGCCGTAGACGATCGCCGCCGCCAGGGCCGCGACACCCGCGTTGATGTGCACCACGGTGCCACCCGCAAAGTCGATCGCCTTAACGCCCACGTCGCCATTGGCCTCCGGGAAGGAACCCAGCCAGCCGCCGAGGCTCCACACCCAGTGCGCCACCGGGTCGTAGACCAGCGTGGCCCAGAGCAGCATGAACACCACGAAGGTGCTGAACTTCGCGCGTTCAGCGAAGGCGCCGGTAATCAGCGCCGGCGTGATCACCGCGAACATCAGCTGGAAGATCATGTAGGTCTGTCCAGGGATGGTCGACGCGTAAGGTCCCGGCGCCGAAGGACTGACGTCCCTCAAGAACGCCCAGTCCAGGTTGCCGATCAGGCCTCCCTGGTCCGGGCCGAAGGCCAGGCTGAAGCCGATGATCACGAACTGCAGGCTGATGATGCCCAGGCAGATGAAGCTGTGCATGATCGTGCCCAGCACGTTCTTGCTGCGCGTCAGGCCACCGTAGAACAGTGCCAGGCCCGGTGTCATCAGCATCACGAGCGCTGATGAGACGAGCATCCATGCGGTATCGCCGCTATCCATAACTATCCTCCCGCACTCTGCCGTTGGCAGTCTTAGCAAATCAGCGCCGCAAGAGGCGACGCCGATAGGCCGAGATTAGGTTCGGTTTGTTACGAAAAGATTTCCGGCTAGTTACGTCAGGATTAATGTTTCAGCATTGTTTCCGGCAGATTATCGAGCCGCCATATGGCGACTCTCAAGGCGCGATTCTCAGCTTTGAGGTGATCCAGCGCGACGCACGCGCAGCCTCCCGCGCACTTTCCTTCGAGTCCCTATAGTCAGTAGATGTGGATGGGCAGCAGAGGAGCGCTTTCAGCCGCAGCCTTGCTGTTGGCCGTGGTCATCTCCTGTAGCGCTGACAAGCCGTCTCCCGAAGGGACGCCGGCGACGCCGCTGGCGGAGACACAACCACCGAACACGACGGCTCCGTCTCAAAGCGCGCTACCCACAGGCTGCAGGGGCACGCTGCTTGTGCGGCAAGGGCCCGACCTCCAGCAGACGGACGCTCTCGAGTACGAAGGTGGGCAGGTCAAGCGGCTCGATAGGTTGGCGGCGGACAGCTTCGGCGCATCGCTCTCGCCGGACCGCAAGCGCATCGCCTACAACCGGGTCCTCGTCCCGAATCGAAGCTTTGCCATCTCCATCGCAAACCTGGACGGCTCCAACGTTATGAACCTGACGGACCTTCAGCCGTCGTTCGATCAGCTCCCGCCCGTCTGGTCGCCGAACGGCGACCTCATCGCGTACGCGGGCTCGGGTAGGGTCTGGGTCGTCGCGTCTTCCGGCGCTTCGAGCAGCGTTGACGTTATCCCCGGGATCGGCGGCGAAGCCCCGTCGTGGTCGCCGGACGGTACCCGCCTCGTCTTCACAGGCCGGGAGCCTGGCAGCTATACAACGGGCGTGTACGTCGTCAACGCCGACGGCTCCGGCCTGCGGAGACTCAGTCCTGCGGGCTCGGATGACATCAGAGCCAGCTGGTCCCCGGACGGCAGCCTGATCGCATTCGCGACGCGGGTCGACGAGGACAGACTGACCATCGAGATTAACGTAATGAACCCGGACGGAAGTGGCCGCAGGAACCTGGACAAACACGACGACACCGGCGATGACCTCGGCGCGCCACCGCTTCCCTGGTCACCCGACGGCAAGATGATCGCGATCTTGACCAATCGCGACGGCGGCGGGCCGGAGCTGTACGTGGTGAACGCCGGCGGCAGCGGCCTCAAGCGTGTGACCGATAGCCCGGAACACGAGTTTGAGCCGGAATGGTCCCAGGATGGCTCCTGTCTGACCTTCTACCACGATACCTACCTCGAAAGGGCGCTGTACGTCGTAGGCCGGGATGGTTCCGGCGTCACGAAGCTCCTCGCCCTGGAACGCTAGGTCTATCTGTCGGCCGGGAAGCGGTAGCCGACGTTGCG
>DATDOP010000300.1:0-3099 GCA_035293185.1 Dehalococcoidia bacterium
CGCTGCGCCGCCGGCGCCGACGCCGCCGTGTTCGGCATGATGCTCGGCCTGGCTGTCGGCCGCATCGGCGACCTGATCAACGGCGAGCACTTCGCCAGGACCAGCGACTTGCCCTGGGCGGTCACTTACAGCCACCCCAACAGCACCGCCTTCTTCCGCGAGGCGATGCACCCCGCAACCACCTACGAGCTGCTCGGCGACCTCGTGATCCTCGTAATCCTGGGATACTTGTGGCGGCTGGCGCCGAAGAGCGGCGTGATCTTCACCTCCGCATTCCTGCTGTACGCCGTCATGCGCTTCTGCGTCAGCTTCCTGCGCATCGACAGCGAAGAGCCGCTGCTCGGACTCTCGGTGCCGCAGATCGTCTCGCTGGTCACGATCTTTGCCGGCGTGCCGCTGCTGGTGTTCTTCCTGCGACGCGAGGAGCCCGAGTTCGAGCACGCATCGCCCGCGGAGAGGCAGCGACGGTCCCTTTCGCGCGCCGAGCGGCGTAGACGCCTCCGCGGCGCCTAGCGTGGACCAGCCACGCCTGCGTCTGCTGCGACGCCCCGAGTGCGGCCTCTGCGAAGACATGGCACGCGACCTGCGGCTTCTTAGGATTGACTTCGAGGAAATTGACATCGAGCAGGATCAGGCGTTGGAGCGCGAATACGGCGAATCGATCCCCGTCCTCATGCAGGGAGATCGCGAGGTCGCGAGGGCACCGCAGTCCGAGCGCAGTTTGCGCCGGGCGCTGAGTCGCGCGGGCTTGCTACACGCGCTACCCTAGGTTCATGGGCGAGACGTTCAAGGTCCGCGTCGAAGAGATTCGATTCGATGCGGCGCACTTCGCCACCTTCGGCGGCAGCTGCGAGCCCCTCCATGGCCACAGCTACCAGGTCAACGCCGAGGCGGAAGGAGAGCTGACGGCGGACTCCTGGGTGGTGGACTTCACCCGCCTCAAAGGGCTGGTGCGCGAACTCTGCAAGCAACTGGACCACCGCTTCTTGCTGCAGCTGGACAGCCGCCGCCTCGAGATCGAATCGCAGGAAGCGTCGTGGAGCATACGCACGCCGAACGGCGCCTGCTACGTCTTTCCGAAACAAGACGTCGCCGCGCTGCCGATCGACAACACCACCGCGGAACGGCTCAGCGAGTGGTTCACGGCGCGTATCTGGCGGGAGTTGTCTGAAAAGGGCGCCGGTAACCTGCGTTCGCTGACCGTGGACGTCTACGAAGGACCCGGGCAGTGTGCCTCGTACCGGATGGAGCGCTTGCCGCTAGATTAGCAGTCGATAATAATTCACGAGTCGAATCAAACGACTTAGTAAAAACGAATGATCAACGTGTTCAATCGTAGTGACAAGGGCAAGGAAGCCCCGCTCTCTTTCAAATCGCTTTTGGTGCCCGTCAACGGCAGCGAAGCGAGCATGATGGCGGTCGAGTTCGCCTGCAGCATGGCGAAGCGCGCCCGAGGCAAGGTCCACGTCGTCCACGTCATCGAAGTGCGCCGGGCGCTACCGCTGGACGCTGACCTCACCATTGAAGCCCAGCGCGGCGAAGAGATCCTCACCCAGGCCGAGATGGCTGCGCGACGGCAGGACTTCGACGTGGAAGGCGAGCTGCTTCAGGCCCGCGATGCCGGCCACGCAATCGTCGACGAGGCGATCGAGCGCGCGGCGGATGCCATCATCATCGGCGTGCCCTACCGGCGCCCCTTCGGCGAGTTCGAGCTTAGCCGGGTCCCCGCCCAGGTGCTCAAAACGGCACCTTGCGAGGTTATCCTGCTGCGGATGCCGGCAGACTAGCCGTGTTCGTCCTGATCATGGGCTGCGGCCGCCTGGGAGCTGAGCTGGCAACAATGCTCGAAGCCGATGGCCATGAGATCGCGATCATGGACGTCGACAAGTTCGCCTTCGATCACCTGCCGCCCGACTTCAAGGGACTCAAGGTCCTGGGCGATGGCACCGACCAGGACACGCTGCGCCGCGCCGGGGCCGAACGCGCTGACGCCTTCATCGCCGCCACGCGTGGCGATAACCGCAACGCCCTGGCCTCGCAAATCGCCCAGCACGTCTTCCAGATTCGCCGTGTAGGCAGCGTGATCTTCGACCCGATCCGTGAAGAGGTGTATCACGGCCTGGGCCTGCGCACTGTCAACCCGACGAAGCTGGAAGCAAAACTCCTGCGTGAGCTGATCGAGCAGGAGGAGGCGTAGATGTTCATCATCGTCGCCGGTGCCGGCAAGGTCGGCTATCACCTGGCGCGAGCCCTGATCGCGGACCACGAAGTCCTGGTGATCGAGCTCGATCCGGCCCGCGTCGATTTCGTCGCGACTGAGCTGGGCACAGACGTGGTGATGCAGGGAGACGCCTGCGACGCCGCCACGATGGAGCGGGCCGGGATGGAGCGCGCCGACCTCGTCGTCGCAACGACCGGTGATGACGACGACAACCTGACGTTCTGTCAAATCTCGAAGGCCCGCTTCGATGTGCCACGCACAGTTGCGAGGATCAACAACCCTCAGAACGAGTCGCTGTTTCGCCAGCTCGGCATCGACAGCACGGTGTCCGCCACCAACCTGATCCTGGGCCACATCGAGCAGGAGCTGCCCTGGCGGGGTTTGATCCCGCTCATGACGCTCACCGGCCTCAACCTCGAGATCGTCGAGGTGCGCGTCCCCAACGAAGCGCGCATCGTCGGCAGGCAGGTGAAACAGCTGCTGCTGCCGCAGGGTGCGCTGCTCTGCCTCGTCATCTCCGAGGGCACGCCGCGCCTGCCCACACCGGACACGACGATTCACCCGGAAGACATCCTCGTTGCCGTCACCAACATCGAGGCCGAGGAGTCACTACGCCGGGCTCTCACCGAATCTGACGCCGCTCCCGGATGAGCGAGCAGGTTGGCTATTTAGGGCCGCCGGGGACGTTCGGTGAACAAGCCACGCTCCTCTACCAGCGGCGAGCCAACCTCCCGGCCGAGCTGAGGCCCTTCGCAACGCACGTCGAAGTCGTCCGCGCAGTCGATGCCGGTGACGTCGAGCGCGGCGTCGTGCCGGTCGAGAACGCGCTCGAGGGCGCCGTCACGGAGACGCTCGACGCCATCCTCGCGTCAGCCAAC
>DATDOP010000301.1:0-4667 GCA_035293185.1 Dehalococcoidia bacterium
AGACGTTTCGCCCTTGGTTTGAAGCTCGAAAAAACGCTGTGCTAGGATGAAATCCCATTGGGGAGTCGTCTAGTGGTAGGACAGCGGACTCTGGATCCGTATGCGGGGGTTCGAATCCTCCCTCCCCAGCCACAAAGACGCTCACAGGGCGGTATCGTCTAGGGGACCAGGACGTAGCCCTCTCAAGGCTAAAACCGGGGTTCGAATCCCCGTACCGCTACCACCTTTCTGAATCTGAAGAGCGGCCTTTCGAGGGCACTTGACCCCCTATTTGACCCCTTCTAGCCCGTTTAGCCGCTCCAGTGGGCAGCAGACCGCAAACACTGTAGACTTGCGCTCATCTGTTCGCCTGCCAGGAGGGGAGCTCCGCAATGACGTTCTCCCTCGTTGCCTTTTGCCCGTGGAATGCTGCCGGTAACGCGCAGGGCCTGATCTTCATCTCCGATTGTCGGTTGACCGGTGAGAATCTTGCTACTGGCGAGCGGAAGGTCATTTCCGATTCCGAGCCCAAAATCTTCGAACTCGGACCATTTGCCGTAGGGTCCTACGCTGGCAATCAGGTGTCGGCGGGCTTCGCCATGAGGAGGGTCTCCCGCCTATTCCGCAAACCCAAGAGGCAGCTCAACTACAAAACGATGTTCGGTCGCATCGCGAAGGCGATGTATGACGGGAAGCGCCAGGCTCGAAGGTTTGCCGCGCGTCAGGGCCAGGAGTTCGTAGGGGGATCCTTCATTGCCTTGTTCGGCTACGTTGATGTGGACGATCGACTCAACATGGGGATGATGGGAGCAGGCGAACCAAGCGAGAGCTTTTGGTTCGGTGGGATAGGGATCTATGACGATGTCCGGGCCGTAGTGGTCGGAACGGGCGGCCAGGCGGGCAGCATGCTGCAGTTCACGTCAAACATCGAAAGTCTCTTCCGTGGAACGGACTTGGCGGTCACGCTGAAGGAGCAGGAGTTGCCAGTGCAGGCCAGCTATCTGGCGCGCAGCCTGGCGCAACTCCTGAGGGAGAATCCGCCGGAAGGCTGTGGCGGTGGTGTTCAACTCGTGACCCTCGACTCGCAGCATGGAGCAGCATCGTGGCGCCTGTGGAGTATCAGAGAGGGCGGCTTCGCGATGTGCCCTGAAGGGAAGTGGGCCCCCGATGATTGGGCTCCGGAGTCCAGTTGGGTGCCCGAGCGTCCGGAGCATCTGGCGACATATCGGAGGCGCGCTTTCGTTGGGCATTTGGAGAGGCCTGTCTGAGGTCCCTTTAGGCGTGCAATAGTTGATCCATGACGCTGGCGGCCTGCTCCTGGGCGCCTTCGATCACGTGGGCGTAGATCCGCAGCATGGTTGACACATTCGATTGGCCGAGCATTTGGCCACCTTAACCGTTAGACATTCGGCGTGCAGGAACGTCGCTCGGTGTACTTCGGTGTACTAGTGAGCGCGCCGCTCTCCGGCATATACGTCGGGACCGATTGTACGCGCCTCGAATCCCCGTACCGGTACCAGACCGTTTAGCACTCCTTTTGCAAAGTTTGAGCCGTTTGGCCGTCGATCAGGGCGTGATTACGTCCGACGATCTCTAATGAGCAGCGCAAATCGCGCGCTCGAGGTGATCGAACGTGAAGGCAAGCTCCCGCAAATCTAAGGAAGCGCACCAGCGCCGCCAGCGACAGCAGTCTCGCCGGCGCATGGTGACCATCGCAACGGTTTGTGCGGCGGTCGTCGTCGTGGGCCTGATCGGCGCGGGCGCTCTCCTGCGCAGCAGCTCCGACCTCGTCACCCACGGCGCTTCCAGCGAGGGCTACGTGCTCGGCTCGCCCACGGCGCCGGTTGTCATAACGGCGTGGGAGGACTTCCAGTGCCCGATCTGCAAAGCGGCCAACTCCTCCGTCCTGCGCGTGATCGAGGAGCAGTACGTCAACACCGGCAAGGCGCAGATCGTCTTCCGCCAGTTCCCCTTCCTCGGGCCTGAGTCGCAGGTCGCTGCGCAAGCGTCGCAGTGCGCCGCCGACCAGGGAGCCTTCTGGGATTACCACGACGCCCTGTTCACGGCTCAGGGCGCGGAGAACAGCGGCGTCTTCAGCAACACGAAGGTCAAAGCGATCGCCGCGACCCTGAACCTCGACCCTGCTGCCTTCGCGACCTGCCTCGACAGCGGCGCCCACAGCGCCAGCGTCGCCGCCGAGAAGGCAGACGGCGTCGACCTCGGCGTGAAGGGCACGCCGACCTTCTTCGTCAACGGCAAGCGCATCGAGGACTGGCGCAACTACGGCGAGTTCGCGGCGCTGATCGACGCCGCTTACCAGGAAGTGGCGCAGGTTGGGCCGTAGGGCGGTGCTCGGGCGAGACGGCGCCGGCCGCTTGTCGTACGTTCTCGTCGCGCTAGCCCTGGGCGGACTCGCGATCAGCCTGTACCTGGTGACGACTCACCTCGGCGACAAGCCGATCGCCTGTGCCGGCGTCGGGGACTGCGCCGCCGTCAACTCCAGCGTCTACGCCAGCATCGGCGGCGTGCCGGTGTCATTCCTCGGCGTCGGCCTCTACGTCAGCCTCGCGACTCTGGCCTACGTCTGGTCCCGCGACCCCTCGGACGACCGCCGCATGGTGGCCTACTGGGGCATGGCGCTCAGCGGCGCCGGTTACGCGGCCTACCTGACCTACGTGGAGCTGACGATCCTGCACGCGATCTGCGTCTGGTGCGTCGCCTCCGCGACCATCCTCGCTACCAGCCTTGCCCTCGCGACGGCGGCGCTGGTCCTCACGCCCGACCCGGCCGCCGTGACAGCAGGACGGCAGGCTCGCGAACCCGGCAAGGCGCGTTAACCGCGAGTTCGCAGGCACGACAGAGCCCTCCTTCGTCGCGTCGCGACGATGTGGAGGGCTCGTTGTCGTTACGGGTTAACGCGGGTCCGTGGTCAGGCTGACAACGCCGCGGCGACGTTGCGTAGCTTTGCCGGCCCCTGGTCCGTGATCTCCTCCACGAGCTTGACGACTTTGGGGTGCTCCAGGCCGGAGACCAGGAACGTCCAGCGCCAGGCGTGCAGCGTCTTGGCGGCGATCTCGTCGCGCTCGTCCGCGGTGAAGACGCGGCCCGTCGCCGCCTGCAAGGCGTCGATGTTCAGGCTGATCTGCTGCTGCAGCAGGCCGTCGATGGCGCCGCCGAGCTCGAGGACCTCGTCGATCGCTGCCTCACGCTCGGCCATCGGCATGTCCTCCACCATCTCGGCGATCAGCATGGTGTCCAGCTTGGCGTGCTGCGCCTCGTCCAGCCAGTGGTACTTCAGCAGGTCGCGGAACAGGCCGTCCAGCTCCGTCTTGTCGAGCACGTGCTCCGTGTAGTGCACCTGGACGAACCATTCGATGATGTCGATCAGGGTCATGACGGCGAGCTTCGACTTGCTGCGCACCACCGCCGCGACCGCCTCGCGGCCGGGGATCAACTGCGGCGTCGTGCCGAACTGCTGGTTGAACAGCGCGATCGACCGCCGGAACAGCTCCTGGTGCTTCAGCTCGTCTTCCGTGAAGCGGACCAACGAACGCTGCCGCACCTCGTCACCGTACGGGTTGTCCAGGGCCTCCTCCATGACCGACGGGACGATGAACTCCTCGACGAAGGCGAAGAGGTGGCAGTAGGCGTTGCCCATGATCTGGTTGAGCGTGCGCTTCTCGTCGGCGCTGAGGCTGTCGATCTCGTCGACGCCGCTCAGGCTGTTCGGCAAGAAACGCTTCGAGAGGTCGAATTGGCGGCCGGCGAGGACGTCGTCCTCCTTCCAGGCAACCTTCTTCGAGTTCTCGAGTACGTCCTCGTACGTGTAGCTGTGTGTGACGCGGGCTTTGGTGACCATGATTCTTCGATTCTTCCTTTCTCTAGCCCGCGACGTCCTTGAGGACCTGCGGACCGCCTTCTCAATTGCGATACTCGTGCCGGCGCCGGCTATTTGCATCGATCACAAGGTAGGGGCGAGAGACAGACGGTGACATCACCATGGATGGCGGTTTTCAGGCGGTGGATTGGCCATCGGTGTAGCCACTAATGGCTACTGGCGCGGACGGAAGGCAGGAGCCGCTCAGTCCCCCTGAGAGACCCAGAGCTGGTAGAAGGCTCTGCGGCCGATGCCAAACCGGCGTTCGATCAGCGCCTGCGCCTGCGCGCGGCTGAGCCCCAGGCGCTTCATCTCGCGCACGTCTGCCAGCGCTGCCGCTTCGTCTGTTGCCGGCGCGGTTGCTTCACCACCCTCGATCACCAGCACGATTTCGCCGCGCGGCGAGGTGAAGTGGTCCAGAGCTTCAGCCGCCGTACCCACGAACGTCTCTTCGTGCAGCTTGGTCAGCTCGCGGCACACGGCGACGCATCTTCCCGGCAGGACCTCGTCGATTAACGCCAGCGTCTTGCGCAGGCGGCCCGGCGCTTCGAACACGACGAGCGTGTCTGTGCGCGACTTCGCATCCCCGAGCAGGCGCCGCGCCTCGCCGGCCCCGCGCGGCACGAATCCGGCGAAGCGAAACTCGTTGCAACGCAGCCCGGCGACAGATAGCGCGGCCACCACGGCCGACGGCCCGGGCAGGGAGACGACCTCGTGTCCTGCCGCCCGCGCGGCGGCCACCAGCTCAACTCCAGGATCGGAGATTGCCGGCGTGCCCGCGTCGGAGACCAGCGCAACGTCGCCGGCGTCC
>DATDOP010000302.1:0-3111 GCA_035293185.1 Dehalococcoidia bacterium
CTCCTCCCTGATCCCGCCGCCGGACGAGCGCACCCTGCTGTTCTCCAACGCGGGCATGAACCAGATGAAGCCCTACTTCATGGGCCTCGCCGAGGCGCCGTCGCGGCGCATGACGTCGATCCAGAAGTGCTTCCGCACCTCGGACATCGAGGAGGTTGGCGACGCTACGCACTGCACGTTCTTCGAGATGCTGGGCAACTTCAGCGTCGGCGACTACTTCAAGGCGGAGATCATCCCCTGGGCCTGGGAGCTGCTGA
This sequence comes from Dehalococcoidia bacterium, assembly GCA_035293185.1. Classification (GTDB taxonomy): domain Bacteria; phylum Chloroflexota; class Dehalococcoidia; order DSTF01; family WHTK01; genus WHTK01. The sequence goes on from DATDOP010000302.1 coordinate 258, forward strand.
CTGAGCCTCAACCCAAGGGCATGGGCCTGGACAAGTCCCGCATCTGGACCACGGTCTTCCTGGACGACGACGAGGCGTACGACCTCTGGCGCGGGGTGGGCATCCCGGCGGAGCGCATCGTGCGCTTCGACGAGAGCGAGAACTACTGGTTCATGATCAAGGGCGGCGCCGGACCCTGCGGCCCCAACACTGAGATCTACTACGATTTCGGCGCCGATCAGGGCTGTGGCGATCCCGGCTGCTCACCGCCGACACATGACTGCGGGCGCTTTGTCGAGCTGTGGAACCTGGTCTTCATGACCCTATACCAGGACGAGGACGGCTCGCGCAGGCCCTTGCCAATGCGAAACGTAGACACCGGTGGCGGCCTCGAGCGCTGGACGTCGGCTCATCTCTGGCAGGAAGGCATCGACTGGCAGGGCAAGAAGACAACCTGGGCGCAGCCGCCCACCATCTACGACGGCGATCTCTTCCGCCCGATCTTGGCCCAGATTGAGTGGATCTCGGACCTCAAGTACGACGCCCACCAGCCAGCAGAACACACGATCACGCGTGCATCGATAGACATGCGTGACAAGGCGATGAGGATTCTCGCGGAGCACACGCGGGCTGCGACACTCCTTATCGCCGATGGCGTTATGCCGGGAAACGACGGCAGAGGGTCTGTGCTCCGCAGGCTGATCAGACGCGCTATGTATTTCGGTTCGGGCGTAACGACAGATCTCGGACTCATTGCTGAGGCTGTCATTGAGCGGATGGCACCGGTAATCCCTGAGGTCAAAGAAAGAAGCGATCTGGTCATCCAGGTCCTGCGAGACGAAGAACGTCGCTTCAACGAAACCATGCAGCGTGGGATGGTGGAGCTCAATGCAGAGCTTAGCCACGTGCTGTCTGAGGGTGGAGCAACTCTGCAGGGGGACCGAGCTTTTTACTTTGAAGCGACGCTGGGATTCCCCATCGAGCTGACTCGTGAGATAGCCACGGACCGCGGGATTCTCGTCGACGACGCAGGCTACGAACGCGCCATGGAACGCCATCGAGCGGTGTCGAGTTCCGCTCAGCGCTTCGATGCCGACTCAGAGCGTCTTCAGACCTATGCTGAATTGGGGCTGCATGCCACCGAGTTCGTGGGCTATGAGACGACTCGGGCCTTCGGGCAGGTCGCGGCGATATTGCTGGACGGCACGACGATCGTGCGGGAGCTGACGCCGCAGTTGGCTGCCAGCCACCACGTCGAGGTCGTGGTGACGCAGACGCCGTTCTACGCCGAGGGCGGTGGTCAGGTGGGCGACCGGGGCGAGATCGTCTGGCCGGGCGGACGCTTCGTGGTCGAGGACACGCAGCACGTCGGCGATGGCGGCGTCGTGGCGCACATCGGCCGCCTCGAGTCCGGCACGCTGAGCGCGGGCGACCCGATCGAGGGCCGCGTAGACGAATCGCTGCGCGGCGACACGATGCGCAACCATACGGCCACGCACATCCTGCACGCCGCTTTGCGCAACCTCCTCGGCACGCACGTGCGCCAGGCCGGCTCGCTGGTCACGCCGGACCGCCTGCGCTTCGACTTCACGCACCTGGAAGCGATGACGCCGGAGCAGATTCGAGAGGTGGAGGCGCTGGCCAACCGCGTCGTGCGCGACAACCTGACGGTGCACATCGAGCACAAGTCTTACGAAGAGGCGCTGGCGGACGGCGCGCTAGCGTTCTTCGGCGACAAGTACGCGGACGTGGTGCGCGTTGTTGGTGTCTGCGACCTCGAGCTGCACGACTGCTTCAGCCACGAGCTGTGCGGCGGCACCCACGTGCACGCGTCCGGGGAGGTCGGCGCGATCATCATCACCGGCGAGACGTCGATCGGCGCGGGCATGCGCCGCATCGAGGCCGTGACGGGCCGAGCCGCTGCCGAACGCCTGCGGGCCGATGAGGACACGATCGGCCGGCTCAGCACCACGCTGATGGCACCGCCGGCGGAGATCGAAGCGAAGGTCGCTGCTCTACGCGAGGAGAACGCCCGCCTGCACCGTCAGCTGCAGACGCTGGAACGCCGCGCCGCGCGCGAGGCCTCGCAGACGATCGCGGCCACGCAGATCGGGGAGACGTCGGTTGTGGTCGAACGCGTCGAAGCCGCCACAGCGGATGCTCTACGAGAGGTCGGCGATGGGTTGAAAGCAACGCACAAGAGCGCGATCATCCTACTCGGCGCCGTGATCGACGATAAGCCGGCGTTCGTCGCCATGTCGACGCCGGATGTTGCGAAACGCTGCCCGGCGGGCGAGGTCGTGCGGGCCGCGGCCCAGGCTGCGGGCGGCAACGGCGGAGGACGGCCGGAGTCGGCCCAGGGCGGCGGTACAGATCCGTCGAAGCTAGACGCGGCGTTGGCCGCCGCCCGCAAGCTAATCGAAGAGAAGCTGACCGCCTGACAGATGATCAGCCGGCAATGACGAACCGACCCTCGCGCATCCTCGGCCTCGACGCAGGCGACCGCCGCGTTGGCGTGGCGATCTCTGACCCAGACCGCTCCTTCGCGCTGCCGCTACGCAGCATCCTGGCGGACGGGCGTGAGCTCGACGCGATCCGCACGCTTGCGGCCGCGGAGGACGTCGGGGAGGTCGTTGTTGGGCTGCCGCTCTCACTCAGCGGCGAAGATAGCGCCCAGACGCAGCAGGTACGCGACTTCGCCACGCGCCTCGAAGCCCACCTGTCGCTGCCCGTGCACCTCTGGGACGAGCGCCTCTCGACATCCGAAGCTCAGCGGCTCGGCGGCGACACCGGGCGCAGCCGTGGCCGCCGCGGCCGCGGCAAACAGCCGCCACCGCTGGACACAGACGCTATCGCGGCCTCGATCATTCTCCAG
>DATDOP010000303.1:0-15344 GCA_035293185.1 Dehalococcoidia bacterium
GGAACTCGATGATGTCCTCCTTCATGTTCGGAACGGTCGTGAACTCGTGCTCGACGCCCTCGATGCGGACGGCGGTAATCGCCGTGCCGGGCAGCGCGCTGAGCAGCGTGCGTCGCAGCGCGTTACCGATGGTAACGCCGAAGCCAGCCTCCAACGGTTCAGCCACGATCCGGCCGAAAGTCTCGTCCGACTCTTCTTCGTCGAGGGTCAGCTCAGGTCGCTCGTCATCTTCGTAAGCAACCATCGTCACCAGAAAGCACCTCCTGCGGCAGGACATCGGCGAATCCTCGCCGGCGGGAACACCTGCCTGTTTCGTCCCGGCATGAAACGGGTCGAAACCTCAAGTTCTAACGGGAGTAGTACTCCACAATTACGTTGGGGTCGAAGAAGGCCTCAGCCCCCTCCAGAGTTGGCTCCGCGATGACCCTACCTCGCATAGCCGCCATGTCCACCGATAGCCAGGTGGGTTGAGTCTTGGAGCGCAACGTCTCCTGGACGATCTTGGCGTACTCCGTCTTGGCGCCCCGCGCCGTGAAGCCCACGTTGTCGCCGACCTTGACCTGCGCCGAGGGGATGTCGGTCTTGCGGTCGTTGAGGCCGATGTGGCCGTGGCGCACCAGCTGCCGCGCCTGCTTGCGCGAGTCGGCGAAGCCGAGGCGGTAAACGACGTTGTCCAGCCGCGACTCCAGCGACCGGATCAACGCGTCGCCGGTGACGCCGGTCTTGCGCAGCGCCTCGTTGTAGTAGCCGCGGAACTGTCGCTCCAGCAGGCCGTAGAAGACGCGAGCCCGCTGCTTTTCGCGCAGCTGCAGACCGCGATCGGAAACCTTGCGGCGTCGCTGGCCGGCGCCTCCGGGTGGAGTGGGGCGTTTGTTGAACGCGCACTTCGGGCCAAAACAGCGGTCGCCCTTGAGATAGAGCTTCTCGCCGTAGCGGCGGCAGAGGCGGCAGACTGCACCTGTGTATCGAGCCATGCTTTTCCTTTATGTCCTAGACGCGGCGCCGCTTGGGTGCGCGGCAGCCGTTGTGAGGGATCGGGGTGACGTCGCGGATGCTCAGCACGTTGAGCCCGGCAGCCTGTAGGGCGCGGATCGCGGCTTCGCGGCCGCTGCCCGGTCCCTTGACCAGGACTTCTACCTGGCGCAGGCCGTGCTCCATAGCGCGGCGGGCCGCGCCTTCGGCCGCGAGCTGCGCGGCAAACGGCGTGCTCTTGCGCGAGCCCTTGAAGTTGGCCGTGCCGGCGCTGCCCCAGCTCAGCACGTTGCCGTTGGGGTCTGTCAGCGTAATGATCGTGTTGTTGAACGTCGATTTGATGAACGCCTTACCCCGCGGGACAGACTTTCGTTCGCGGCGACGCGTGCGCTGGGCTCGCCTCTGTACCATTCCCTATGCTCCCCTTATTTCTTCGCCGCAGCCTTGCGCTTGCCGGCAACCGTGCGTCGCGCGCCGCGCTTCGTTCGCGCGTTGGTCTTTGTCCTCTGGCCTCGTACCGGCAGGCCTCGGCGGTGCCGGATGCCGCGGTAGCAGTTAATCTCGATCAGGCGCTGCACGTTTTGACGGACTTCTCGGCGCAGGTCACCTTCGATCACGAACTCTTTGTCCAGGAGCTCGCGAATGCGCGTCAGCTCCGCGTCCGTCAGGTCGCGCGTCTTCGTCTCGCGGGCGATGCTCGTCTGGTCGCAGATCCGCGCGGCGCTCGTCGGGCCGATGCCGTAGATGTAGCGCAGCGAAATATCGATGCGCTTCTCGTTCGGGATGTCAACGCCGGCAATACGTGCCATCGTTTGCTCCTACTAGCCCTGGCGCTGCTTGTGGCGTTTGATCTCGCAGATGATTCGCACCACGCCATGACGGCGGATGATCTTGCACTTTTCGCAGCGCGGCTTCACCGAGGCCCTTACCTTCATATCCTGTCCCGTCCTAGAAGGCCGGCTAGCGTAGCCGGTACGTGATCCGGCCCCGGGTCAGGTCATAGGGAGACAACTCCACCAGGACCCGGTCGCCCGGGGTGATACGGATGTAGTTTATCCGCATCTTGCCGGAGAGGTGCGCCAACACGCGATGGCCATTCGCCAGTTCAACACCGAACATGGCGTTAGGCAGCGGGTCTTTCACCACCCCTTCGACTTCGATTGATTCCTTCTTTGGCATATTGATCCTTCCGGGGAAGGGTCAATCGGCTCCTTTCGTCAGACGCCTATAGAAGTTTCCTTCCATTGTACCTTCCTGCTATCGGGTTCAGGCAACCCCCTCTTTTTAGGGGAGCGTGAGAACCTCCGCCTCTCCGTCTGTAATCGCGATTGTGTGCTCAAAATGGGCGCACAAACTGCCGTCCAGCGTGCTCACGGTCCAACCGTCAGCCTGCTTCTTCGTCCGCCAATCGCCCACCGTGACCATCGGTTCCAGCGCCAGGACCATGCCCTTGCGCAGCACCGGCCCGCGGTCCGGCGGGCCGTAGTTCGGCACCTGCGGCTCTTCGTGCATCTCACGGCCGACGCCGTGACCGACGTACTCTCGCACGACGCCGAAGCCTTCGCTCTCAATGTACTCACCAATCGTGTTCGAAACGACGCCGAGCCGCACACCGGCCCGCGCAGCCTTGATCCCGCGCAGCAACGACTCCCGCGTCACGTCGATCAGCTTCTGCGCCTCCGGGCTGATCTTCCCGACGCCGACCGTAACGGCGCTGTCGCCGACGAAGCCCTTGTACGTCGCACCGAGGTCGATGCTGACGATGTCGCCTTCCTTGATCACGCGATTGCCGGGGATGCCGTGCACCAGGTCCTCGTTCACGGAAACGCAGACCGTCGCCGGATAAGGCGGCTCTGCGTAGCCCAGAAAAGTCGGGATCACGCCCCGGCGCGCGTACTCCTTGCGCACGATCTTGTCGAGTTCCTTGACCACGAGCCCCGGCTTCACGGCTTCCGTTAGCAGACGCAGCGTCTGCCCAACGACGCGGCCGGCCTCGCGCATCACCTTGATCTCTTCGTCAGATTTGATCGTGATCACGTCCGCACGCCCTCGAGACACGCGAGGATATCGGCCGTCACCCTCTCGATCGACTGCATGCCATCGATTTCGCAGAGCTTTCCGGCCGCCTGGTAGCGCGCCAGCATGTCGGGCGGCGGCTTTTGCTTCTCCAGGCGCACTCTCACCTTGTCCGGCTGGTCGTCCGCGCGCTGGCGAAAATCGCTCTGGCCGCAGGACGGGCACTTCTCCATCTGGACGCTGGCGATATGGCCGCAGTTGTTGCACAGCCAGCGTGTGCTCAACCGCCGTATCAGCTCTTCATCCGGGGCCACAATGTTCACCGCGAAGTCAACCGCCTTGCCGGCACCCGCCAGCGCTTTATCCAGCGCGGTCGCCTGAGGCAGCGTTCGCGGGAAGCCGTCCAGGATCAGTCCGGCCTCGACGTCCGGTTGCGAGATCCGGGCTGCGATCATGTCGATAATGATGGCGTCGGGCACCAGGTTGCCGGCATCCATGTACGACTTCGCCTGCTTGCCGAGTTCAGTCTGTGCCGCCACGATTTCGCGCAGCATGTCGCCCGTCGAAAGGTGAAGCCAACCTCGCTTCTGCGCCAGAAGCTTCGCTTGCGTGCCTTTGCCGGTGCCCGGGGCGCCCAGAAGGATCAGGATCACCTGATGAAGCCTGAGTAGTTGCGCATCATCAGTTGCGCCTCGAGCTGTTTCATCGTGTCCAGCACCACGCCGACCACGATCAGCAAGCCTGTACCACTGATCGTCAAGGCCTGCACGTCTGTAAGGCGCGTCGCGAAGAACGGCATCACGGCGATGACGCCGAGGAAGATCGCCCCCGCCGCCGTGATGCGCACCAGCACGCGCGTGATGTAGTCGTTTGTCGGCTTACCGGGCCGGATGCCGGGCACAAAGCCGCCCTGTTTTTGCAGGTTCTCAGCCAGGTTCTGCTGGGCGTACGTCACCAGTGTGTAGAAGTAGGTAAACAGCACGACGAACAGGAACACCACCAGGTAGTACGGCAGGTTCTGTTGCCCGAAGACGTCCGTCAAGAAATTGCCGATGTCGTTGGTGAGGTTGTCGCTGGATGTGGCCAGCGTCTCTCCCATGAAAGAGGGCACCAGCATGATCGAGTACGCGAAGATGATCGGGATCATGCCCGCCGAGAGGATGCGCAGCGGGATGTGCGTGGAGCCCTGCTGCCGGTACTGACGCCCGCCGCGGAACTGCGTGCGTGAGTACTGCACCGGGATCCGCCGCTGCGCCTCCTGGAAGAAGACGATCGACGACACCGCGACCAGCACGATGATCGCCAGCAGGATGATCCCGAAGAACGAGACGCTGGAGTCGAAGATGTTCGGCAGCAGCGACGGGATGCCCGCCACGATGCCGCCGAAGATGATCAGCGAAATACCGTTGCCGATGCCCTTCTCCGTGATCAATTCGCCGAGCCAGACCAGGAACATCGTCCCGGCGGCCATTGAAATCACGGCGGCGAACGTCGGCAGCGCGTTCGGGCCGCTGAAGCCGATGTTCTGCACCGCGCCGAGTTGCTGCAGGATCAGCAGCTGGCTGTAGCCCTGCACGACGGCCAGCGGCACGGCTATCCAGTGCGTGTAGAGCTGGATGCGGTTGCGCCCCTGCTCCCCCTCACGCGACAGCGCCTGCAGGCTGGGGATCATCGGCGTCAGGATGTTCATGATGATCGAAGCCGTGATGTACGGGTAAACACCCAGCGCGGCGACGCTCAGCTGACGCAACGCCCCGCCGGAGAAGATGTTCAGAGTTCCCAGGAAGGCGGAGGTGCTGTTGTTGCCCTCGAACGCCTGGTCCAACAGGTCTGGATTGACGCCCGGAATCGGAATGTGCGCCACGAAGCGGAAGACGATCAGCATGGCGAAGACGAACATCAGCTTCGATCGAACGTCTTCCTGCGACCAGGAGTCGATCATCGCCTGGAGCAGTCGCGGCCGGGACGGCTGCTGGGCTCTAGTGCCCGAGAATGCCATGTCTAGGTCTCCGCTTTTTCGCTATCGGTGCTTTCGTCAGGAGCCGGAGCCTTCGCCCGCGGCGCGCGTGGCCGGCGGGCGGGCTTTGCCTCGGCGGCCGGCTCTTCGGCGGCGGCTTCGACGGCCGGTGCTGCGGCTGGTGGAGCCTCCGCTACGGGTTCGCTCGCTGCCGGCGCTTCGGCTGCCGGTGCGGCAGCGGCAACTGCCTTCGCCGCGTAACGCTCCTTCTTTTCCTTGCCGGCGATCAGCGCCGTCGCCGTGCCGCCCGCGGCCTCGATCTTCGTCTTCGCGCTGGCCGAAATCTTCTCGACCGTTACGTTGAGCTTTACCTTCAGCTCGCCGTCACCCAGCAGTTTTATCGGCTCTCGCGCCGACTTGGCGATGCCTGCCGCGCGCAGACTCTCCGACGTGACCTCGCTGCCCGCCGGCAGTTTCGCGAGGTCGCTGACGTTGATCACCTCATAGTCGATGCGAAAGCGGTTGTTGAAGCCACGCTTGCGCGAAAGCGAGCGCAGCAGCGGGTTCTGACCGCCTTCGAAGCCGATGCGCAGGTCCGGGCCGGAACGCGACTGCTGGCCCTTGAGCCCGCGCGTCGAGTAGGTGCCGTGACCGCTGGCGTTGCCCCGGCCCAGGCGCTTCCTCTTGTGGACGGAGCCGGGTACGGGCGGAAGCTCGTGCGCTCGCACTAGGAGTCACCTTCCTCTTCGACTTCAACCAGGTGGCGGACGGTGTGGATCATGCCGCGGTTGCTGCGGTTGTCCTCCAGGGTCACCGTCTGGTGCAGCCTGCGCAGCCCCATCGACTTCACAGTCAGCTGCTGGTTCTGCTTCTGGCTGATCGGGCTCTTCTTCAGCGTTACTTTCAGACGCGGCATGTCGCTATCCTCGCCCCGATGCGGCCAGGCGGCGCGCGCGTTCCTGCTTGGGGTCCTTGAGCTGCATCAGCCCGTCAATCGTCGCTTGCACCACGTTCATGATATTCGAGCTGCCCAGGGACTTAGCCAGCACGTCTTTGACGCCCGCCATCTCCATCACAGCTCGTACGCCGCCGCCGGCGATCATGCCCGTACCCGGTGCAGCGGGCTTCATCAGCACCTGGGCCGCCTTGAAGCGCACGAGTACCTCGTGAGGCAGGGTCGCACCGGCCATCGGCACGCGCACCAGGTTCTTGCGCGCGATGTAGGCCCCCTTGCGGATCGCATCCGGGACCTCGTTCGCCTTGCCCATGCCCGCGCCGACGTGGCCTTGCCGGTCACCGACCACCACCACTGCCGTGAAGCTGAAGCGACGGCCGCCCTTCACCACCTTGGCGACGCGGTTGATGAACACAACCTTCTCTTGAAGCTCGAGTCCCGCTGTGTCGATTCGATCTGCGACGCTCACCATACGTTAGCTCCCTAAAAGTCCAGGCCGCCGGCGCGCGCGGCTTCCGCCAGCGCCTTGATGCGCCCGTGGAACGGATAACCGCCGCGGTCGAAAACGACCCTGGAGATGCCCTTCTGCTTGGCGCGTTCCGCCACCAGCGTGCCGACGATCGTCGCCACGTCTGCCTTCTTCTTGCCGTTGGCTCTGGACGTCACGTCTTTCTCCACGTCGGAGGCCGAAGCCAGCGTCGTGCGAGAGACGTCGTCGATGACCTGCGCGTAGATGTGCGACAGGCTGCGGAAGACGCAGAGTCGCGGCTTCTCGGAACTGCCCTGTACCTTGCGGCGGACGCGCGCGTGACGCCGGATGCGTGCCGCGCGCATGGTTGCGCTCTTCTTCATATCTAGCGGCCCTTGCCCGACTTGCCCGCCTTGCGGCGGACGAATTCGCCCTGATAGCGGATGCCCTTGCCCAGGTAAGGCTCCGGCGGCCGCAGCTTGCGTATGTCGGCGGCGACCTGGCCCACGGCCTCGATGTCGATGCCTTCGATCGTGACGCGAGGCCCCTCGACGGTGAACGAAATCCCCTTCGGCGGCACGACCTCCACCGGGTGCGAGAACCCCAGCGCCAGCACCAGGTTCGAACCCTGCATCTGTGCTCGATAGCCAACACCGACCAGCTCGAGCGTCTTCTTGAAGCCGTCCGAAACGCCGGTGACCATGTTCGCCAAGAGCGCCCGGGTCAGGCCGTGCATCGCCCGTTCCCGCGGCTGGTCGTTGGGACGCGTTACCAGCAGGCGGCCGTCCTCCAGGTGCAGGCGCACCTCCGGCACAACTTCGCGCTGCAGCGTGCCCCTGGGGCCCGTGACGCTAATGCTGCGCCCCTCGATCTCGACTTTCACCGAGGACGGCAGCGGGATCGGTGCTTTACCTATTCGTGACATGCGTTACCACACATAGCAGAGGACTTCGCCGCCGACGCTCTTCTGGCGCGCGCTCTGGCCGGTCATGACCCCTTCCGGGGTCGAAAGGATGGCGACGCCAAGGCCGCCGAGGACGCGCGGGATCTCGCGCTTCTGTACGTAGATACGCAGGCCCGGCTTGCTCACGCGCTTGATGCCGGAGAGCACCGGCTCCTTGCGCCCCGTGTAGCTCAGGTCGATCTTCAACATCGAGCGCGGCGCCTCCTCCGTGAGCGAAAAGTCACGGATGAAGCCCTCTTCCTTGAGTACTTTCGCGATCGCCACCTTCAGCTTGGACGAAGGCATCGTGACGTTGTCGTGTTTCGAAGACACGGCGTTACGAATGCGCGTCAGCATGTCGGCGATTGGGTCGGTCATCGTCACCCTAAAGCCTCCTTCGTCCTACCAGCTCGACTTCGTGACGCCGGGGATCTGCCCCTCCAGCGCCAGGTGCCGGAAGCAAATGCGGCACATCGCAAACATGCGAATGTAGCCCCGCGGCCGGCCGCACAACCTGCAGCGATTGCGCTTGCGCACCGGGAACTTCGGCGGGCGGCTGGCTTTGACGATCATCGAAATCTTGGCCACGTATGTTTCCCTTAGCTCCTGGTGAATGGCATGCCAAGTAGCTCAAGCAGCCTTTTGGCCTGTTCATCGTTCCGCGCGGAGGTGCAGATGTTGATTTGCATCCCGCGGATGCGGTCGATCTGGTCGTAGTCGATCTCCGGGAAGATCAGCTGTTCGCGGACGCCCAGGCTGTAATTGCCGCGCCCATCGAACGCCTCAGCCGGGCAACCACGGAAGTCGCGGATGCGGGGTAGCGCGGCGTTGACCAGCCGGTCGTAGAACTCGTACATGCGCTGACCGCGCAGCGTCACCATCACGCCGATCGGCATGCCCTCGCGCAGGCGGAAGTTAGCGATCGACTTGGTCGAGCGCGTGATCACCGGCTTCTGGCCCGTGATCGTCGCGATGTCGGCGGAAGCGGTGTCCAGGGCGCGCGCGTTCTCTCGCGCCTCCCCCAGCCCGATGTTCAGCACGATCTTCGTCAGCCTCGGCAGCTCCATCGGATTGGCGTAGTTGAACTCACGCTGCAGCGTGGGCACCACCTGCTCCCGGTAGAGGTCCCCCACCCGTGTCGTAGCGACAGCCTGGCTAGTCAATGTCTGCCCCACAGCGTTTGCAAACTCGCACTTTGACGCCGTCCGGGCGGATGCGCGTGCTCGTCCGCGTGGCTTTGCCGCAGTCCTTGCACACCAGCATCACGTTGGAGACGTGCAGCGGCCCCTCTCGCGTCAAGATCGTGCCCGGCACCGGCACGCCGCCCTGCTGGGAGGGGCGCTGGTGCTTCTTCATCATGTTCACGCCATCTACGATGACGCGGTCCTTCTTCGTAATCACGTCGCGCACCGTGCCCTGCTTGCCGCGGTCCTTGCCGCTCAGCACCAGCACGTTGTCGTTGCGCCGGATCTTGCTCATCAGATCACCTCCGGCGCCAGCGAGACGATCTTCATGTAGTTGCGCTCGCGCAGCTCACGCGCCACCGGCCCGAAGATGCGCGTACCGCGTGGGTTTTGCTGGTCGGACAGGATCACCGCGGCGTTGTCGTCGAAGCGGATGAATGAACCGTCCGGCCGGCCGTAGCCCTTCGCCGTGCGCACCACCACCGCCTTGACCACGTCGCCCTTCTTCACCGCCGATGCCGGCTGCGCCAGCTTCACCGACGCCACGATCGTGTCGCCGACGCTGGCGTAGCGTCGTCGCGTGCCGCCGAGCACCTGGATACACATGATCTCGCGCGCGCCGGAGTTGTCCGCGACCTTGAGACGGCTGAACTTCTGGATCATGCCTTCGAGTCCTCCTCCGTCTCCGCCGCGACCTCAGCCACGGCCTCGGCAGGCGTCTCTTCCGCTACCGGCGCGTCAACGACCGGCGCTGGCGCCTCAACGACAGGCGCGGCCGCAACCGGCGCAGGCGCCTCGGGGTGGTACAGGCTCTCTTCCGGCGCGCCGATCTCGCGCGGCGCCAGCTCGGCCACGTTGCCACGCACCATCGTCTCAGCGATTCGCCAACGCTTCTCCTTCGACAGCGGGCGCGTCTCCACGATGCGCACCACGTCTCCCAGGACGGCGCTGTTATCGGCGTCATGCGCTTTGTAGCGCTTCGTCGCCCGCACGATCTTGTGGTACAGCGGGTGTGGGTACCTACGCTCCACGGAAACGACCGCGGTCTTGTCCATCTTGGTGCTGACCACCGTGCCGATCAGGCTCTTGCGACGCCCCCGAGTGTCTTCGTTCACTGACTACCTCCCAGGGCGGCAAGCTCGCGCTGACGCTGCAATGTCTTGATCCGCGCGATCTTGTGTTTCGTGGCCTTGATCTCCTTCACGTTCTGCAGCTGTCGCGTCGCGATCTGCAATCGCAGCGTGAACAGCTGGCGGTACGTGTCATCCAGCTCTTTGTTGAGGCGCGTCAGGTCCATCGCCGTCAGCTCGGCGAACGCGTCGTTTCTCTTTGCCATCAAACGCCCTCGTGTACCTTTTCCAGCACCCGCGTCGAGCACGGCAGCTTGTGTGCCGCCAGGCGCAGCGCTTCCTTGGCCACGTCTTCGCGCACACCGGCGATTTCGAACAGCATGCGCCCGGGCCTGATCACCGCCACCCAGCGGTCCACCGGGCCCTTGCCGGAACCCATGCGCACCTCAGCCGGCTTTTTGGTCACCGGCTTGTCCGGGAAGATGCGAATCCACACCTTGCCGCCGCGGCGCAGATGGTGCGTGATCGCGCGGCGGGCCGCCTCGATCTGACGGCTGTCGATCCACGCCGCCGTCGTCGCCTGCAGGCCGATGTCCCCGAAGGAGACGTCGTTGCCGGCGTTCGCCATGCCGCGGCGGTGACCACGGTGATGCTTGCGGTACTTGACGCGCTTGGGCTGCAACATCGCTAGGCCTCCCCGCCGTCGGGTTCGGCTGGCGCTTCCGGCGCTTCTGGCGCTTCTGACGTGACTGCGGGCGCTGCAACCTCGGCGGGCGCTTCCGGCGCGGCGGCGACTGGCTCAACCGCGGCAGGCGCTTCCGGCGCGGCGGCGATCGGCGCAACCGCAACCGGCGCTTCCGGCGCGGCGGCGACCGGCGCAACCGCAACCGGTGCTTCCGCAGCGGCGGCGGGCGGTGCAACCGCGACAGGTGCTGCAACGGCTACCGGCGCAGCGGCCACGGCTGCAGCTGCCACCGGCGCAGAGGCCAGCGGCGGCGACGTGTCTTCTTCGCCGGCACGCAGAGGCTTCGGCTCGGGAAGGATGTCGCCACGGTAAATCCAGGCCTTCACGCCGATGCGCCCGAAGGTGGTGGCGGCCTCAGCCTGACCGAAGTCGACGTCGGCGCGCAGTGTGTGCAGCGGCACCCGGCCTTCCTTCTCAGTCTCACGGCGGGACATCTCAGAACCACCGAGACGGCCGCCGACCTGGATCTTCACGCCGCGGGCGCCGCGCTGCATGGTGCGCGTAACTGCCTGCTTCATGGCCCGGCGGAAGGCAACGCGGCGCTCCAGCTGATCCGCGACGCTGCGCGCGACCAGGTAGGCGTCCAACTCCGGCTGCCGGATTTCGACGATGTTGACGCGCACGCGCCGGCCGGTCAGCTTCTCCAGCTCGGTGCGCAGCTCGTCAACCTTCTGGCCGCCACGGCCGATGACGATGCCCGGCTTGGCGGTGTGAATCGTGACGATGACCTGGTTGGCGTTGCGCTCCAGCTCGACGCGCGACACGGCCGCATCCGACAGTCGCTTCAGGATCATCTTGCGCACGCCGAGGTCTTCGTGCAGCAGCTCGGTGTAGTTCTTGTCGGCGTACCACTTGCTCTGCCAGCCGTAAAGGATGCCGAGACGGAAGCCGATCGGGTGTACTTTGTGGCCCATGCTTACCTGTCTTCCACGACTATGGTTACGTGCGCGTAGCGGCGCGTCCAGGGCTTCGGGCGCCCGCGAGGACCGGCCCGGAAGCGGTGCAGCCGCGAGCCTTCGTCTGCCCACGCCGCCTTGACCCGCAGGTCATCCGGCGAAAGCTGGTAGTTGTTCTCCGCGTTGGCCGCGGCCGAACGCAGGATCTTCTCGACCTTGCGCGCCACCGGCATCGGCGCGTTGCGCAGAATCGCGATCGCCTCGTCCACGCGGCGGCCGCGGATCGGCTGCAGCAGCAGACGCACCTTGCGCGGTGAGATGCGCAGATTGGCGGCTTTGGCCTGAACTTGCATTACTTTCTCCGGACCTGCGTCGTGCGCTCCGATCGGCCGGCGTGGCCGCGGAACGTGCGCGTAAGTGCAAACTCGCCGAGACGGTGGCCGACCATGTTCTCCGTAATGAACACCGGCACGTGCCGGCGTCCATCGTGCACCGCGATCGTCAGTCCCACCATTTCGGGCATGATCGTCGAAGGCCGGGACCACGTCCGGATCACCGTGCGCGCGCTGGAACGGGCAACCGCCTCAACCTTCTTGAGCAGCTTCGCGTCGATGTAGGGACCCTTTTTTGTAGACCGCGACACTTCCTACACCTTCTCCTAATTCTCGTAGCGACGGCGGACGATCAGCTTGTCGCTCTGCTTCTTGCCGCGCGTGCGGTAGCCCAGCGTGGGCTTGCCCCACGGCGTCTTGGGTGACGGGTGGCCGATGGGCGCCTTGCCCTCACCACCGCCGTGTGGGTGATCCTTCGGGTTCATCGCCGAGCCGCGCACCTGGGGCCTGCGGCCCATCCAGCGCACGCGTCCCGCCTTGCCAAGCTTCACCAGCCCGTGCTCCGAGTTGCTCACCTGCCCGACCGTCGCGACGCAGTCCGCGGGGACGCGTCGCATCTCGCCGGAGGGCAGGCGCAACAGGCAGAACTTGTCTTCCTTTGCCATCAGCTGCGCCGATGTCCCGGCACTGCGTACGATCTGCCCGCCGCGGCCGACGATCAGCTCGATGTTGTGCACCACGGTGCCCGAGGGCATGTTACGCAGCGGCAGCGCGTTGCCGACGCGAATCTCCGCCGCCGGTCCCGCCTGGATCATCGCGCCGACCTCGAGGCCGACGGGCGCCAGGATGTAGCGCTTGTCGCCATCGCGGTAGTGGATCAGCGCGATGCGCGCCGTGCGGTTAGGGTCGTACTCAATCGCCGCGACCTTGCCCGGCACGCCCGTCTTGTCGCGCTTGAAGTCGACGATGCGGATCCTTCTCGCCGCTCCGCCGCCGCGGTGACGGACCGTGATCTTGCCGCGGTTGTTGCGGCCGGCGCTGCGGTTCTTCGAGACGGTTAACGACTTCTCTGGGGTCGACTTGGTGATCTCGGAGAACGTGTAGCCGCTGGACCCTCGTATGCCGGGGGAGGTTGGCTTGTACTGCTTTACTGGCACCTTACACTCCCTCGAACAGCTCGATGTGGTTATCGGGCATCAGCGTGACGACAGCCTTCTTCCAGTCCGGAGACTGGGTGATGCGCCGGCCGAAGCGGCGTCCGCCGCGGCTCTTGCCCTTCATCATCATCACGTTGACGCTCTTCACCTTGACCTCGAACGCCTTCTCCACCGCTGCTTTGATCTGCGGCTTGTTGGCCCGCGAGTCGACTTCAAAGATGTACTTGTTCGCGGTCGAGAGCGCCGTGCTCTTCTCTGTGACCAGCGGCCGCAGGATCACGGCGTAAGGGTTGAGTTGCTTATCCATGCGTCACCGCCTCCGGCGCCGGCGCGATGCGCTTCGTGGCGCGCTCGCCGCCCCACAGGGCTTCGGTGCGCCGCACGGCGTCTTCGGTCATCACGAGGCCGCGGAAGCTGAACAGATCAGCAACGTTGAGGTAGTCGGCCGCCAGCGCCTTGGCGCCGGGCAGGTTGCGCGAGCTGAGCAGCAGGTTGCGGTTCGCCGCCGCCGTGACCACCAGCGCCGAACGGTTGAGGTCCAGGCTGCTGAGCATGTCTTTGATCGCGCGAGTCTTCGGCGCCTCGAGGTCGAGGCCGCGCACGACCTTCAGCTCGCCTTCGCCCGCCTTGGCGGACAGCGCCGAGCGGATCGCCAGGCGCCGCACGCGCTTGGGCAAAGCCTGGCGGAACGACCGCGGCTTGGGACCGAAGGAGATGCCGCCGTGGCGGTGGTGCGGCGCCCGGATCGCGCCCTGACGGGCCGCGCCCATGCCCTTCTGGCGCCGGATCTTGCGTGTGGAGCCGGCGACTTCGCCGCGCGTCTTCGTGTTGGCGCTGCCGGCACGACGGTTCGCCAGCTGGGCCAGCAGTGCTTGTCGTAGCACCGCCCGGTTCGGCGTCAGACCGAACACTAGGTCGTCCACGTCCATGCTGCCGACCTCTTTGCCGCTGATGTCGTAAACCGTCAGCTTCATTCCGGTTTCTCTTCCGTCTCTGCTGTCGCCGCGTCGGGGGCCTCAGCTTCGGCAGCCGGCTCCTCCACTGCTTCCGGCGCCACTTCTTCAACGGCCTCAGGAGTTTCTTCCTCGGCCTCGGCTACCGGCTCTTCAGCGGCAACGGGCTCCTCTTCTTCAACCACGGGCGCCACGGGGCGCACCAGCTTGGCTTCGTTGCTCACCTTGCCGGTCTTGCGAATACGCAGCAGGCCGTTCGAGCCGCCCGGGACGGCGCCTTCGATCAGGATGACGTTGCGCGCGCTATCGATGTCGAACACGCGCAGGTTCTTGACCGTGACCTGATCGTCGCCCATGTGGCCGGCCATGTGCAGGCCCTTGCGCACGCGGCCCGGGTTGGTCCCGGAGCCGATCGAGCCCGGAGCGCGGTGGCGGTCGGACTGGCCGTGCGTCTTGGGGCCGCCGTGAAAGTGGTAGCGCTTCACGCCGCCGGCGAAGCCCTTACCCTTCGACTTGCCGATGACGTCAACGATGTCGCCCTCTTCGAAGAGGTCGGCGCCGAGGGTCTGGCCTACCTGGTAGTTGTTGGCGTCGTCGACGCGCACTTCGCGCAGAAAGCGGAACTGCCCCAATTGCTTCATGTGGCCTTTGAGCGCGTCGTTGACGCGTTTTCTGGCGCCAAAGCCGAGCTGGATCGCGTCGTAGCCGTCGCGCTCCTGCGTCTTCACTTGCACCACGACGCAGGGGCCGGCTTCAACCACGGTAACGCCGCGCGCTTCGCCACCGGCGGAGAACACCTGCGTCATGCCTACCTTGCGTCCGAAAATCGCGTTCGCCATCTCTACAGCTTGATCTCGATGTCCACGCCGGCCGGCAGCTGCAGGCGCATCAGCGTGTCGACGGTGCGTGAAGACGGTTCCAGGATGTCGATCAAACGCTTGTGCGTGCGGATTTCAAACTGCTCGCGCGAGTCCTTGTCGACAAACGGGGACTTGTTGACCGTGAACTTCTTGATTTCGGTCGGCAGCGGCACCGGCCCCGCGACGGTCACGCCGGTACGCTCAGCCGCTTCGACAATCTGTTCGGCGGACTGGTCAAGGATGCGGTGGTCGAAAGCCTTAAGCCTGATCCTGATCTTCTGTCTTGGCATAATGCCCGGTTACTTTCTCCCTCCGCACCTTTCGGGGGCGGCTATTAACGGCGTACCTTGACGCGCGCGCCGAGCTTCTCGGCTATATGTGCCGGTACGACCTCGTAGTGATCGAACTCCATGGTGTGCGTCGCTCTGCCCTGCGTCAGCGAGCGCAAGTCCGTAGTGTATCCGAACGTCTCCGCAAGCGGAATCTGCGCCCGGATGATCTGCAGCGTGCCGAAGGACTCAACGTCCAGCACGTGGCCGCGGCGCGAGTTCACGTCACCCAGCACGTCGCCGAAGAACTGCTCCGGCGTGCGGATCTCCAGCTTCATGATCGGCTCCAGCAGCACCGCCTCGGCGTGGGCCATCGCCTTGCGCATGCCCTCGATGCCGGCCATGCGGAACGCCATCTCCGACGAGTCCACCGGGTGGGTCGAACCGTCGATCAGCGACACTTTGACGTCGACCACCGGGTAGCCGGCCACCGGGCCGCTCTCCAGCGCCGACTTGACGCCCTCCTCGGTCGGTCCGACGAACTCGCGCGGCACCGAGCCGCCGAC
>DATDOP010000304.1:0-2784 GCA_035293185.1 Dehalococcoidia bacterium
CCACCGCTACTCGACCGACGCTGTCTGGCTCGTCCCCCACTTCGAGAAGATGCTCTACGACAACGCCCTGCTCGCGCGCACCTACCTGGACGCCTGGAAGCTGACTCAGGAGCCCTTCTACCGTCAGGTCACCGAAGAGACGCTGGACTACGTGCTGCGCGAGATGACGGATGCTTCCGGCGGCTTCTACTCCACCCAGGACGCAGACTCCGAGGGTGAGGAGGGCAAGTTCTTCCTCTGGACGCCCGCCGAGCTCGAAGCCGTGCTCGGTGAGGACGCCACGCTGATCGGCGCCTACTTCGGCGTCAGCGAGGCCGGCAACTTCGAGGGCGCCAGCATCCTCAACGTGCGCGTGCCGGTCGCACAGTTTGCCGCAGACAACGGCCTGGAGGTCGCTGCCTTCGCAGGGAAGCTCCGCAACGCGAAGTCAAAGCTCTACGCGGCGCGCGAGCAGCGCATCCATCCCGCACGCGACGAGAAGGTGCTCACCGCCTGGAACGGCCTCATGCTGCGCGCCTTCGCCGAGGCCGCCCTGGCCTTCGACTCCCAGCCCTACCTCGACGCCGCGGTGCGCAACGCCGAGTTCCTGCTCACCGAGATGCGCCCCAACCACCGTCTGCTCCGCACCTGGAAGCAGGGCGTCGCCCGCCTAAACGGCTACCTCGAGGACTACTCCTGTCTGATCGACGGCCTGATCGCGGTCCACGCCGCGACCCTCGACCAGCGCTACCTGCGCTCCGCCGTCGACCTGACGGCCGAGATGCTCGACCTGTTCTGGGACGACGGCGTCCAGGGCTTCTTCGACACCGGCCGCGACCACGAGTCGCTGGTCACCCGCCCGCGCGACTTCTTCGACAACGCCACGCCCTCCGGCACCTCCGTAGCCATCGACGTGCTGCAGCGGCTCGCCCTGCTCACCGACAACGCCGACTACGAACGCCGCGCCGCGACCTGCCTGCGTACCCTCGCCCCCTACGTCGAAAACGCCCCCACCGCCTTCGGCCGCCTGCTCTGCGCCCTCGACTTCCACCTCTCTCGTCCCCAGGAACTGGCGATTGTCTGGCCCCAGCAACCTCCCACAAAGGCCAGCGTCGGTGAACCCGTTCGTGCTGAGCCTGTCGAGGCGCGCGAGCTTCTCACCACGATCCGTGATCTCTACGCCCCCAACCTCCTCCTCGTCGGCGGTCCGGCCGCCGAAACCGACAACGTCACACCCCTCCTGGACGACCGCGAAGCGCTCGGCGGCAAACCCACCGCCTACCTCTGCGAGCGTTACGTCTGCCAGGCCCCCACTACGGATGCCGCGGAGCTTGTTCGGCAGCTACAGGTGACGCTTAGTCAGTAGGGGCGAGGCAGCCCCGCCCCTACTAACTAAGCACGCTTCCTCCAGGCATCCCAGCGACGCCCAAGGCCCAGCGTGATTTCGATGCCTGGATGCAGCTCCCAGCCGGACGGCACCTTGGGCTTCGGCAACGATCCCTCGGGTTGCCAGCCTGTCCACTCGTCGTCGAACGGCGACACACCGCCCTCAATCAGCGGCTCCAGCGCCTTGCCGGCCTCGTACAGGCGCTCGACGTCCTCGCGCGAGTAGGCGCCGCGTGTGTGCCACATGCGCACGTATTCGTGGTCCTTCCAGAAGTACGCCCGGTCTGGCCTGACGATGATGTCGAGGAAGTGATCGGTCGTGTCGAAGCCGAGATCGAAGCGCTGAAACGGCGCCTCGATGTTTACCTTCCAGGCCCGGAATCGTCCCGTCCCGCCGAAATGGGAGTACGGCGGCGTGCCACGCCCTGTATCGAAGAACAGCTCTACCGCGTAGTAACGGCCCGGCCACATCAGGCGCAGCATGTCCATGCGCGTCGGCCGCATCGGCGCCATGCGCTGCTCGACCATGTCCCAGATCTCGAAGCGCGTGCCCTCCGGCCGGTACAGCACCACCAGCTCGTCCGTATCCTGCACGACAATGTGCGGCGTCGCCCACGCCTCGCCGACGAAGAAGCCGGTGTTGCGCAGGATCACCGTATCGCCCGGCTGCCAGCGCTTCTCGCTCACGAATCGATTCTAACCGCTACGATCTCGCCGTGACGCCCCTCACGCCTGACCTCGAAGCCTTCGTCAGGGACGCCCGCGTCGCCCGGCTCGCCACCCTCGACGAGCGCGGCCGGCCGCACGTCGTGCCCGTCTGCTTCGTCTATCGAGGCGGCGCCGTCTACTCCGTCCTCGACGCAAAGCCAAAACGCGTCGCCGTCACCCATCTGCGTCGAGTGCGCAACTTGCTAGCCAACCCCAACGTCCAGCTCCTCGTCGACCGCTATGACGAGGACTGGACCCGCCTCGCCTACGTCCAACTCCGGGGTCGCGCCGAGATCCTGCAACCCGGCCCAGAGCACGCCCAAGCGCTCGCCACCCTGCGCGCCAAATACGGGCAATACTCCGCCATGGCCCTGGCAGACGCCCCGCTAATCAAGGTCACGGTCGAAGACCACGTCGCCTGGCAAGCGATGCCGTCTATGTAGCCCGCCTGCCCGCCTGCCCGCCTGCCCGCCTGCCCGCCTGCTCGTATGCCCGTATGCCCGTATGCCCGCATGCCCGTATGCCCGTATGCCCGTATGCCCGTATGCCCATATGCCCGCAAACCGTCCACTACAATGAAACCCACGATGTCTCGCGAACAGTACGTCGCCACCGACAAGCGCACCGGCCTCGAAGTCGCCGTCACGGGCGACTTCCCGGACCACCCTCAGGACCGCATCCGCATTGCGCGCACCAGCAACCTGTTCGCGC
>DATDOP010000305.1:0-3962 GCA_035293185.1 Dehalococcoidia bacterium
GCCGGCCGGCTCTCAAACGCGGGGACCGAGGCGCCGCTGCGAAGGTCGATGAAGCGGACGGACTGAGCGGTGCCGGCCTGGTCGAGCTCGCCCTGCATGGTCAGCAGGCTGGCCTCGGCCTCCGGCGAGTCGGCCACGAACACATGGCGAGACGCGCTGTCGACGGCCTCTTGCGAAGCGTTGGCAATGCCGCTGGTCAGTTCGGCCGCCTCGGCCTCGCTGCCCAAGACGTACACGAAGGTCTCCGGCAGGGGCGCCTGGCGGGCGGTGGACGCCGGCGAGGAAGAGCGAGGCGTTGCCGGGCTGGAGTTGCTCTGACGGAGGCTGACTCCGCCGATGACGGCGCTGACTGCCAGGGCCACGCCGGCCGCTGCGATGATGTGCTGTGTCTTGATGCGCTTCCAGGTACCGGCTTGTGCGTTGCTGATTTCGAGGTTCATTTTCGTTGCCTTTCTTATCTGTTTTAGATTGCTAAATTGCTGGCCGATTATCTTGCGGATTAACCGTTCGTCTTAGCGGTTTGTTTTGTCCTCGATTTTGGTTTGCTCCTTTCGCGTCTGGACATTTCCTTTGTCACAAGTAGTGTCGTTCACCACGAAAGGCGCGCCATCACAGGCGCTTATGATTCTTGGCATAGCAATCTGCGGCGTTTTCGGGCGTCCGGAGGGCCGGCGATGATAAGACCTTGCTATTGGCAGGCCCGCCCAGACTCAAAGGGCACTAATAGCAAAGCCCCGCTAGGACCGCGGGTAGCGCGGGCGCCTACAGGGCTAAGTCAGGTTGTGACGGTGGGCGTAAGCAGCCGCCTCGGTCCGGTTTTCGGCCCCGATTTTCGCGAAGATATTGCTCACGTGACGTATGACCGTGTTCTGGCTGATGACCAGATTTTCAGCGATCTGCGCGTTGCTCTTCCCCGCCGCCAGCAGCCGCAGCACCTCAACCTCCCGCTGCGAGAGTGCGGCGGACGCCACCGCTTGCGGATCAGCCTGAGCTCTCCACGGCGGTACCAAAGCCAGGAATTGCTCAATCGCCAGCACGGCCGGCGGTGTCGTGCCATCGGTACTAAAGAGGCCACCGCCGGGCGTGTCGATGTAGAGCAGCCGTCCGTCTTCCACCCCTGCAATCAGCCTCTCGAACTGATTATCCGGAGCTGGTTGGCGGAATATCTCCAGAGTCGGAGCCTTAACGAACGGCAGAATCCCCTCGATGGAGCTGTCTTTGCAGTCAACGATTATCTTGACCAGGTCGTTTTGATTGACCGCGTTAACGTAGACTCCCAGGTAATCCTTGCTGTCCTCGAGAGGCGAAAGCATCGGAGCGCGGGCAAGGCCGAACATCACCACAGACTGCCGGGCCGTTTGCTCGTGCTGGACTGCCAGGCTCAGCGGGCTGGTGATTGTGCAACCCCAAAGAATCAGCGCCTCCACGCGCCCGGGATGCCGCGCCGCGTAGGTGACCACCGTATGCCCTGTGACTGCAAAGCCGCCGTAGAGCACAAAACTCGCGAGCTGCAGCTTCTCCACCACGGCTTCGAGGTCCTTGACGTATTCATCGACACCGTAGTGAGGCAGATCGCGCTGAGAGCGCCCAAAACCTCGGTGATCGATGAGAATCAGGCGATAGCGGGCTGACAATTGCTCGT
This sequence comes from Dehalococcoidia bacterium, assembly GCA_035293185.1. Taxonomy (GTDB): domain Bacteria; phylum Chloroflexota; class Dehalococcoidia; order DSTF01; family WHTK01; genus WHTK01. Next base: position 1,643 of record DATDOP010000305.1, read on the forward strand.
AGAGGAAGCGATGTGAGCGTAGCGTCCAGAAGCCGCTAACGTCCGTGGGCGGACTCGGGACCATGACGAAGGGCCGTCCTTTGCCGCTGACGGTGTACGCGATGCGTACGCCATCGCTCGTCGTCACGTACTGGACCGGCGGCGCGTTCATCAGCCGAGCCCGTGGTCTCGCGCGTAGACGGCGGCCTGGGCACGATTCTCCACGCCGATCTTCGCGAAGATGTTGCTCACGTGACGGATCGCCGTGTTCGGACTGATCACCAGCTCGTCCGCGATCTGCTGGTTGCTCTTCCCCGCCGCCAGCAGCCGCAGCACTTCGATTTCGCGGACGGACATGTTGCCGGCGTCTCCCCTTGCCGGCTCAGGCGCCTTTGCGATCGCGGGACGCGAAGCTGCTTCGGCGGCGAATCGCTCGATGGCCTCCACTCCCTGCTGTGAGTCGCCGAGTGGGGTCGCACCATCGATCAGTACCATCTGGGCGTTGGGAATCGCAGCGGCCAGGCGCATCGATTCTTCCGGCGGCATGTTGAGGGACTGCCGAGGATGCAGCACCAGAGTGGGCGTCGCGAGGCGTGGCAGCCAGTCCGAGATGTTGGACTGCCTCTCCGCGCGGCTGATCGTCACGTAGTCCGCCTGCGTAATCGCCTGCTTCTGCCGCCGCACCGAACCCTCGATTTCTTTCGCGCTGCTCAGGCCGGCCAGTGAGCGCAGAAACGCATCCCAGTCCTGTTCCGAGAGCGGCGACAGCAGGGCAAGCGGCCAGTCGGCGAGCGAGATCAGGCAGGAGACGAGCACCAGCGCTTCGACTCGATCCGGGTTCGCAACCGCGTAACGAATGGCGGTGTGGCCGCGGGACTGTACCGCCATGAGCGTGAACTTGCGCAGCCCCAGTCTCTCGACGACGGCTTCCAGATCGAGCTCCTCGTCGTACAGGCTGAACGTGTCCGGCAAGCCCCGCCGCGACAGGCCCTGACCGCGGCCGTCGTACTGGACCAGCTGGAATCGCTCTGCGAGGCGCGTCAGCCAGGGACGAACCCAGGTGTCCTCCGTCCAGTACATCTGGATGTGGCTCATGGTCTGGGGCAGGAACACCAGCGGTCTGCCTTGCCCCGACACCGAATAGGCGATGTCGTAGCCGTCAGTGGTCACGTACTGGACAGGCGGCGCGTCCATCACCTGATCCCGTGGTCGCGGGCGTAGCCGACCGCCTCTGCCCGGTTACGAACGTCTACCTTCAGGTAGATGTCCGCGATGTGGCGCTGGACGGTCCGCTCGCTGATTACGAGCGACTTGGCGATTTCGCGGTTCGTCTTGCCTTGGGCGATCTGCTGCAGCACTTCCAGCTGGCGCGGCGAAAGGCTCGCACTAGCGGAATTAGCGCCTATTTCGGCTGTGGCAGTCTCGCGGGGTGGCAAGCTGGCCAGGAAGTTCTCGATTGCCTGAACGGCCTGCTCGGCATCGCCATAAATGCCGGCGCCCTCGATCATCACCATTTGCGCGTTCGTGATTCTTGCCGCCAGTTGCATGGAGTCGTCAGGGCGGACCAGAAGAAAGTCGCGCGGATGCATGACGAGTGTGGGCGAGCGTAGCCGTGGAAGAGCATGAGCGATTTCGGATCGTGTCCAGACTTCTGCCGTCTTGAGGTAATCCGCCCGGTCCGTCGTCTGTTTTATTACCTCCATGCCCCTTTCGGTCTCGCCGGGTGAGAGCCCGGGCGCAAGCTGGCTGTGCAGAAAGTACTCCCAATTTTGAGTCGGGAGGTCTTTCATGAATCCAGCGAACGAAGTCATGGACACTGGTGCTGAGATCAGTACAAGCGCTCTTACTCGTTCGGGGTGAAGTACAGCGTAGTGAATGGCGCTGTGGGAGGACGTTCCCGTACCCAGAATGATCGCGCTCTCCACCGCGAGGCGGTCAAGAACAGTCTCGAGGTCGCGGACGTAGTCCTCCATGGCAAAGTCACCGTGGAGCCCGCGAGAGGACATGCCCTGGCCGCGGCCGTCGTATTGAACGACCCTAAAGCGCCGTGCCAGGGCTTCGAGGACCGTCCGGCGGCTTGGGATGAAAAAGCTGTGCCTCCAATTGAGCTGGAGGTGACTGTAGCTCAGCGGCAGAAGAGCCAGCGGTTCCCCAGAGCCGCTGACAGCGTAGGCGATGTTGTAGCCGTCGCTCGTGGTGACGTACTGGACTGGCGGCGCGTCCATCAGGCCAGCCTGTTGCGCGTAGCGTACGCGGCGGCTTCAGCGCGGTTAGCGGCGCCGATTTTGGCGAAGATGTTGCTCACGTGGCGGATGACGGTGTTCTGGCTGATCACCAGCTC
>DATDOP010000306.1:0-2186 GCA_035293185.1 Dehalococcoidia bacterium
GGGCCGCCTTCACACCGAAGGACGATTGCCAAGGACCAAAGATCGCGGCGATTTCAGCGCGTTTGGGGCGATCAGGGCCGAAACAGGCCCGCCGTATCACACGATCGGACCATTGGCGCCGTGATCAGTGGTCTGCGCAGGTCAGGCGAGGCCGCGGTCGCGGGCGTAGACGGACGCCTCGGTGCGGTTGGCGACGCCGGTCTTGTCGAAGACGTTGCTGACGTGACGGCGGACGGTGTTGAGGCTGATGACGAGCTGATCGGCGATCTGCTGGTTGCTGCGGCCGGCGGCGACGAGGCGCAGGACTTCGATTTCGCGCTGCGAGAGGCCGCTGGGTAGATGCGGCTGGAGCGCATCTACCGCGACTTCCACTAGTAGCGCTTCGTTGAGGAACCTATCAATAGCAGCGAGGCCTTGATTCGCATTACCGAACATCGCGTGTGTATCGAGCAGGACGAAGCGCCCGTTGGGAATCATCGCAGCCAACTTCATCGATTCTTCGGGGGCAAGCGTAAAGTGTTCACGCTGATGCAGCACCAGGACCGGCATGGCCAACTTCGGCAATACGGCCTCCACGCTGGACGCAAAGCTAACATGCTGCATCCTTCGGAAGTCGTCATAGGTCACGCACGTGCGGAAGTCGTCGTGCAATCGCACGAGCTCCTCCCGAGTCTGTCCCTGGGCATTCATTCCGGCAAGTGAGCGCAGCAGGAACTCCCAGGTCTCCGCTGTCACATCGAAGATGTCAGATTTCCAGGCTGCGTTGGACGCGGCGCAGGTGTGCAGAATCAGGGCCTGAACACGTTCTGGGTGTGCAACGGCATAGCGCACTGCAATGTGGGCGCGGCTGCCCCAGCCCCAGAGGATGAGCTTCTGAGGCTTGAGCCGGTCGATGACTGCCTCGATGTCACGGTCGAAGTCTGAGAATGACAGGTCCTGTGGCAGGCCCCGAGTCGACATGCCTTCGCCGCGACTGTCGTACTGGATCAGCCGGAACCTGGCCGCGAGGCCTTCCAGCCAATCCGGATAGAACCGCCAGACCAGCTGTACGTTGCTGAAGGTTGGCGGCACAAACACCAGCGGAATGCTTTCGCCGCTGACCGCGTAGGCGATGGTGTAGCCATCGCTGGTGGTGACGTACTGGACGGGCGGCGCGTCCATCAGGCGAGCCCGTGATCCTTGGCGTAGGCGGTCGCCTGGGCGCGGTTGGCGACGCCGGTCTTGTCGAAGACGTTGCTGACGTGACGGCGTACGGTGTTGAGGCTGATGACGAGCTGATCGGCGATCTGCTGGTTGCTGTGTCCGGCGGCGACGAGGCGCAGGACTTCGACTTCGCGCTGCGAGAGGCCGCCGGTCGCAGAGACTGACGCCAGCGCGGGGATGTCCTGTTCTTCCTCGGCCGAAATGCTCGTGACGAAATCGTCCAGGGCGCGTAGCCCTTGCGACGCGTCGCCGAACAGGACCGGCCCCTCCGTGAGCATCATCCGAGACCGGGGGATGCTCACGGCTACCTTTATCGATTCCTCGGGACGAAGCAGCAAGGACTCTTTGCCATGAATCACCAGCGTGGGTGTCTGCACGTTTGGCAAGACACTCTGAAGGTCCGATTGTCTGAAGGCATGCATCAGAGCGGCGTAATCGCTTGGCGTAATCGCCAGCTTCATCATTTGAAAAGCCCCTGATACGTCGGCTTCATGACCAAGACCTGTTTGGCTACGCAGGAACAGCTCCCAGTCCTGGTCGGCGAGCGATTCATGCATCGTTCCGGGCCACGCCGCCCCGCTAACTGAACAGGCAAGCAGCACAAGCATGCGTACGCGCTCAGAGTGCCTGACGGCGTAGTTAACCGCCACGTGGGCCGACCATCCGTACCCAAGCAGGACGAAGCGTTCGAGCTTTAGGTGTTCAACAACGGCTTCGAGGTCACGCCCAAGGGCATCCATAGTCACGCCGGCATCAAGCCCGCGGGTAGACATCCCTTGACCCCGGCCATCGTATCGGACAAGTCGGAAACGGGCGGCGAGGCCCTCGATCCAGGGAGTGAGATTGGAAGGCAGGCTCCATTGGGCCTCCAGGTGACTGAACCGCACCGGCATGAACACCAGCGGCTGGCCCTCGCCTGAGACGGTGTAGGCGATGTTGTAGCCGTCGCTGGTGGTGACGTACTGAACAGGCGGCGCGTCCAT
>DATDOP010000307.1:0-6357 GCA_035293185.1 Dehalococcoidia bacterium
CATGAGCGAGTCCTACTCCGACATCGTCCTCGACCACGCCCAGAACCCCCGCAACCAGGGCCTCCTCGAAGACGCGAACGCCCGCGCCTACCAGATGAACCCCGTCTGTGGCGACGTCCTCGCCCTCGCCCTGCGCATCGATGGCGGACGCATCACCGCCGCCCGATTCCAGACCGAGGGCTGCACCGCCTCCGTCGCCACCAGCAGCATCCTCACCGAGATGATCACCGGCCTCACCCTCGAAGAAGCGGATGATCTCACCCACGAAGACGTCTCCGAAGCCGTCGGCGGCCTGCCCGCCAGCAAGCTGCACAGCGCCGCGCTGGTCATCGGCGCCCTGAAGCAGGCGCTCGCCGTCTACAAGGCGGCCGCCTGATGTTCCGATTCCTCTTCGGCCTGATCTTCGGTGTCGCCGCGGGCTACGGCCTCGCCAGCCTCATCGCCCAGCAGCAATCAGAGGACGAACCCGCCAAGCCGCCCCTGATGCAGCCTCGCGAGACGTAGTCGAACGCCCTAGGCGCCGTCTTTAGCGGCCCTCAAGGCAAAGTCCCCATCCTCAACACCACGAACGCCGCATCGTCCTACCCCCTCTCCGCGGGAAGAGAGGGGCATAGCCTGTCCTGAGGCTCTCCAAGGGCGGCAGCGGGGGAGAGGCCTGCCGCCCCCCTTCAATCTAGATAACTAAATAACTAGCTAAATAACCTGGCGCAGAAACGCCTCGACGAGCTGCGCGTCCAGCTGCGTCCCGGCCGCGCCCCGCAGGCGCTCCATCGCCTCCTTGCCCTCCACCTTCGGGCGGTGCGGCCGGTCTGACGTGATCGCCACGTAGGCGTCGGCAATCGCCAGGATGCGCGACTCCAGCGGTATCTCTTCGCCACTGCGCCCCTCGGGGTAGCCGCGGCCGTCAATGCGCTCGTGGTGCGCCTCCACCCACAGGGAAACCTCTTCTAGGCCCTGGATGCCGGCCACCACGTCTCGTGAGTAGATCGTGTGCAGGTGCAGCGCCCCCAGCTCTTCGACGCTCAGGATGCCCGGCTTCGAAAGCACGCGCTCCGACATCGAAAGCTGCCCTACGTCGTGCAGCAGCGCCGCGACCTGCAGCAGCTTCAGCCGCACGTCGGACAAACCGGCAACGCGCCCCAGGCTCTCGGCGTAACGCGCCACGCGGGCGGAAACACCCACCGTAAACGCGAAGCGCGCGTCCACCAGGCGCGAGAAGCTCTCAGCGAAGGGCAAAAGTCGCATCGCCTTCGGCTCGCGCATGCGCGAAGTCCGGCTCGCCAGCTCGCCAACCAGGTCGTTGCTGAACAGGCCCAGCCAGAAGGAGTCGCCCGCCCCCAACACACGCAGCGCGTCGACGATCTCGGGGTCGCACTCTTTGCCGCTGAATCCGCTCAGCCAGTAGCTGAAGTTGCGGCGCGCCAGCAGCGGCGTCGTCTGGTCGATCAGCGACTCGACCAGGTCCGCCAGCCCGACGATCCGCCCCACCATCGGCACCGCGTTGCCGCTGAGGCCCCGTGGGTAGCCGGCGCCGTCGTAACGCTCATGGTGCGTGGCGATGCCTTTCGCCACCTCGTCCGAAAGGTCCAGCTCGCGGGCGGCGCGTGCTCCGTGCGTCACGTGCTCGGCGACGCGATCGACGATAGCTTCCGGCGTATCCGACGCTCCGGCCACGGCTTCGTCCGGGCTCAGCAAGGGCAGCGACGCGAAGACCAGGCGCTCGTCGCCGCGCGTGAACCCCGCCAGCTCGGCGCCGGCCGAAATCGCCCCGATGTCATGGACCAGCGCAGCGTAGAGCGTGGCCAGCTGCAACTCCGTATTCAGCTCCAGCGCCGCGCCCAGCGAGCTCGCGATGTACGCGACGCGGTTCGCGTGCCCTGGTGCTCGCCCCTCTGCCAGGTCGATCGCCTGGCTAACCGGGATCAGCAGGGCGCTAACGGTGTGCTGCTGCAGCCGGCGAGGGCCCTGAGTGCGTTCAGCACTTACAGATTCGAAAAGGGCGTTCTGGCCGCGGACCTCGTTCAATCCTGGTTCCTACCTCTTCTTGACGAAGGCCGCTCGATGCGGCTCTGTCTTTAGTTATCGGCAGGCAACCCGATTCCGTTGACTCGACACCCCTCGTTATGAAAAGAAAGGGCCGCTTTCGCGGCCTCTTCGTATTCACCCGAGCCATTCTCAGGGACAAAGCCTCGCTCGGTCCCCAACCCTCTACGCAGTCCACCAGCGCCCCATCGTCCACAGCCCCTCTCTGCCCGCGGAGAGAGGCGTAGCCTGTCCTGAGGCTATCGAAGGGCGGCAGCGCGGGAGAGGCCAACTCGCTCCGCAGAGGCAGAGCCCCATCTCAGACACAAACGCCTTGGGCGCCTCCTTTAGCGGGGGCTTGGGGCGGAGCCCCCGTCTTTCGATGCCAGGGCCGCCTTTAGCGGGGGCCTGGGGGCAGAACCCCCATCTTTCAATGCCAGGGCCGCCTTTAGCGGGGGCTTGGGGGCGGAGCCCCCATCTTCAATGCCTACCTAGGCTACGAACAGCGGCGCCAGCACCAGCGTAATCGTGCTCAGCAGCTTCACCAGCACGTGCAACGCCGGGCCCGCGGTGTCCTTGAACGGGTCGCCCACCGTGTCGCCCACAACCGCGGCAGCGTGCGTCGGTGAACCCTTGACGATGACGTTGCCCGCCTCGTCCTTCATCGACCCCGCCTCGATGTACTTCTTCGCGTTGTCCCAGGCGCCGCCCGAGTTGTTCAGGAACGTCGCCATGATGATCCCGCCGATCGTCCCGACGATCAGCAGGCCCGACACCGCCAGCCAGCCCGAGTCCTCGGTATCGCCGGCGTGCAGCCCCGACACCACGAAGCGGAACACCAGACCCACCACCACCGGCATGCCCACCGCCAGCAGTCCCGGCGCGATCATCGCCTTCAGCGACGCCTTTGCCGTGATGTCGACGGCGCGCGCGTAGTCTGGTCGCGAGGTGCCGGCCATGATCCCCGGGTCCTCGCGGAACTGGCGGCGCACCTCTTCGATGATCTTGCCCGCGACCTTGCCCACGGAGCGGATCGCCAGCGAGCTGAACAGGAACACCAGCATCACGCCCAGCAGCGCCCCCACAAACACGTCGACGTTCGCGATGTCGATCGGCAGCTCCGCCGTCAGCGGGATCTCCAGCCGCTCCTTGACCTTGTCGAGGAACGCGCTGAACAGCAGGAAGGCAGCAAGGCCGGCGGACGCCACCGCGTAGCCCTTGGTCAACGCCTTCGTCGTGTTGCCCACCGCGTCCAGCGAGTCCGTGATCTGCCGCGCGCTCTCCGGCGCCCCGGAAAACTCGGTGATGCCGCCGGCGTTGTCCGTAATCGGCCCGAAGGTGTCCATCGCCAGGATGTACGCCGCGGACATCAGCATGCCCATCGTCGCGACCGCCGTGCCGAAGATGCCGGTGGTCGTCGCGGCCACGCCCGGGATCTCTGCGTTCGATCCCAGCAGGAACGACGCCACTAGCGCGGTGCCGATCGTCAGCGCCGTCGCTGCCGTCGTTTCGAAGCCCACCGCCGTGCCGATGATGATGTTCGTTGCCGGGCCGGTGCGCGAAGCGTCCGCGATCTCCTTGACCGGGCGCCAGGAGCCGGCCGTGTAGTACTGCGTGATGTACACGAAGCAAATGCCCGTCAGGATGCCCACGATGCCGCAGGCGAAGAACCACGGCCACTCGTCGCCCAGCAGGCCCTTTGTCGCGATGCCGAGGCCGGCCACCGACAGGATCGAAACGACGTAGTAACCGTAGTTCAGCGGCGTCATCGGGTCCTGGTTGCCGTCCTCCTTGGTGAAGAAGGGCACCGAGCTCAGGCCGATGATCGTCGCGACCACGCCGAAGGAGCGCAGCACCAGCGGGAACATGATCCAGGCGATGTCGCCCGTCACCGTGTAGATCGCCACGCCCAGGATCATCGCGCCGATGTTCTCCGCCGACATCGACTCGAACAGGTCGGCGCCACGGCCGGCGCAGTCGCCGACGTTGTCGCCCACGAGGTCCGCCACCACCGCGGCGTTGCGCGGGTCGTCCTCCGGGATACCTGCCTCCACCTTGCCCACGAGGTCGGCGCCGACGTCGGCAGCCTTCGTGTAGATACCGCCGCCGAGCTGCGCAAACAGCGCCACGAAGCTCGCCCCGAAGCCGAAGCCCACGATCAGGAACGGCGCGATCGCGCTCGGGTAGTCGAGCACGCCCGTGAAGAACCCGAAGATACTCGACACGCCGATCAGGCTCAGCGCTACCACCAGGAAGCCCGAAACGGCGCCGCCTCGCAGCGATACCGTGACCGCGGCTTTGAGACTGCGCTGCGCCGCCGAAGCGGTGCGCACGTTGGCCCGCACGGCAATGAACATGCCTATGTAGCCCGCGAGACCCGAACAGAACGCGCCCGCCAGGAACGAGATCGACGTCAGCAGGCCTTCCGTCCACTGGCCGACCTCGACTTCGCCGTACTGCACCTCGCCCGCATCGCTGAGGACGATGTCCTTAACGCCCTCGGAGATCGCGCCGACGATGACGCCGATCAACACCGCGGTCAGCAAGGCAAAGACAGCGATCGTCTTGTATTGGCGGCTGAGGAAGGCCATCGCCCCCTCGAAGATCATCCCGCCTATTTCCTGCATCGCAGCCGTGCCGGCGTCCTGGCTCAGGACGTATTTCGCCAGCCATCCCGCGTAGAGCACGGCACAGATGCCGGCTCCCGGGATCAGCAGGTACCAGATCAATTCCAATCCGGGTCTCCTCGTCGAAACTTGGCGCCGTCAGGAGGCTGGCGGCATTCGCTCCCCGCAGAAATATACCTGACAAAACCGCATAGCAAATGCATCTCAGGCACAACAAAACTGCCCGAGATGCACCTACCGGCCAGCGCCGACGGTACTGAAAACCGCCCTTTCAATCAAGTGCTGTATATTTCGCCGATCGATGCATCTGACCCCTGCGCGCCTCGCCGCCCGCCGCCTCGATCATCCCAACCGAGCACCTCAGCGTCCACAGCCCCTCTCCGAAATCGGAGAGGGGCGCGCGGCAGCGGGGGTGAGGTCCGACGGCCCTTCATACTCAACCTCAACGTCTTAAGCGCCGCCTTTAGCGGGGGCTTGGGGGCAGAGCCCCCATCTCAGACACAGCCTGCCGTGCCAGATGTAGCTGCATGCCTTCAGGCTTGCCCGCAGCCACGATGCCGCAGCTTTCAACCTGCGGCATCCCCTCTTGCTTCTTGCCTCTTGCTCTCTTGCCTCTCGCTTCTACTTCCCCAGCTTCCGCTCGAACTCCGCCAGCCGCTTCTCCAGGTCGCGCTGCCGCACCGCCACCGACAGGTCGCCGCGCGTCCGCTCCAGGATGCCGCGCACGTTGTCCGTCGTCCGCCGCAGGCCCCCCGTCATCGCGTCCGGGTAGTCGAACGTCACCAGGATCCCGTAGACCTCGTCCATCACCGCCAGGCAGTCCTCGCAGCGCTCCACCTCGCCGCCGCGCAGCATGTCCAGCAGGAAGCGCCGCAGCTCCCCCACCGCCTCCGCGAGTCCGTTGAGATACGCCGCCAGCTCCACGTCCAGGTCCTCTCGCGTCGGCAGCTTCGCTTGTCCGGCGATGAACGCCAGCGTGATCCGCGCCTCCGCGTACTCCTTCTCGGAGTCGTGTACGAAGCCGGCGTGGCGTATGTCCGGGTGGTCGCGCAACGCCTGCTTGGCCTCGGCCAGCAGCGTCCCTGCCTTTTCTGCCAGCGTCTTCGCCGTATCGAACTCGCCGCGGTGCACCGCGCGTATCGCGTTGGCGGAATTGCGGATCGCGTCGCGGCAGCGGCTCAATCCCGCCTCGCGCGCCTCGTTCTTCGCCGCCAGGTCCCGGCTCGCCGCCTCGGCCAACGCCTCGATGTCCGGTATCAGCTCTTTCATAGCCCGGGCAACAGGCAACCAGCTTCAGGCAACAGGGGAGGCGGGGTGCCTTGTTGCTTGGAGCCTGTTGCCTGTTGCTCCCTACTCATCATCATCAAAACCGCCCCCGTCGTCCCCACCGAAGTCGTCCAGCGTCTCGCCCCGCTCCAGCCGGTCGATCATCTCGTCCATCTCCGGCCCGGCGTCCGATCCCATCTCCTGCTGCATCTGCCGCGCGAACGCCGCCATCGCCTTCGGGTCGTTCGGGTCCATGTTGTCCAGGTTGTCGAGGTCCATGCCGCCGCTGCTCGACCGTAGCACCGCGATGCGCGAAATCAGGCGCCGCAGGTCCGTGCTGCCGCAGCGCTCGCACTTGCCCTCCACCGGCGCGTTGATCGACCGCGTGAACACGGAGACGGCAGCCCCGCAGGCGTTGCAGGCGAACTCGTATACCGGCACG
>DATDOP010000308.1:0-3789 GCA_035293185.1 Dehalococcoidia bacterium
TACGCCGCGGACCTTCGATAACGGCGTGAAGACGTTCCTCGGCAAGACGGGCGCTTTCGGGCCGGACGAGATAGTCGACATAATCGTGGAGCAGCCGGCTTCGGCCGAGTACATCACGCGCCGGCTGGCTCCGGCAGCGCCGCCTCTGACGAGGCGAAGGCGCTGGAGCGCGAGGAAGTGCGCATCAGCCACGTCCTGCGCCGTGCCGGGTTCGGCGTAACGCGGCAGGAATACGACCACTACCAGTCGTTGGGCCTGGATGGGACGATTGACGAGCTGGTCAACTACACGCAGGTCAACGACGACGAAGCCGTGGCGCTCGCGAACCGCATCGACGTGACGGCGGGCAACATCGGCGCGCCGGTTGGCTGGTGGCTGACGCGCATCGCCAACACGAAGCGGCCGCTGCAGGAGAAGATGACGCTGTTCTGGCACGGCCTGCTGACCAGCCAGATCAGCGTGGTGCGCGACCCCGCGGCGATGGTGGCCCAGAACGAGTTCTTTCGCGCCAACGCTTTCGCCAACTTCGATGACATCCTCAAGGGTGTGACGCGCGACCCGGCGATGATGGTCTACCTGGACGTCGCCGGCAGCGTGCGCACGGCGCCGAACGAAAACTACGCGCGGGAGCTGATGGAGCTGTTCTCGCTCGGCGTAGGCAACTACTCGGAAGAGGACGTGCGTGAGGCAGCGCGTGCCTTCACCGGTTGGCGCATCCCGCGGCAGCGCGGCGAAAACAACCGGCCGATTCTGCAGGAGCCGGTGTTTACGCCGCGGACCTTCGACAACGGCGTGAAGACGTTCCTCGGCAAGACGGGCGCTTTCGGGCCGGACGAGATAGTCGACATAATCGTGGAGCAGCCGGCTTCGGCCGAGTACATCACGCGCCGGCTGTTCTCGTTCTTCGTCTCCCCAGACGCGACGGCGGAGGACATCGCGCCGTTCGTCGAGGTCTACAACGATAGCGGCCGCAACATCGGCGCCGTCGTCGAGGCAATGCTGCGCTCCGACGTGTTTTACTCGCCGCGCGCCTACCGGGCGATCGTCAAGAGCCCGATCGATTACGCGGTTGGCGCGGTGAAGGCGCTGGGACTGCAGGCGAGCGCTAGCCAGACGCTGACGGCGTTCGGCGGCCGCCGCGACGGCGGTGGCGTGCTGACCACGATGGGGCAGGTGCCTCTGGAGCCGCCGAACGTGGCGGGCTGGTCCGGCGGCGCCTCCTGGCTGAATAGCAGCACGCTGTTCGCAAGGCTCAACTTCATCGATACGGTGACGGCCGGCGGCGCTCAGCCTAACCGGCCGCGCGGCGGTCAGACGCAGTCGCAGCCGGCACTCGAAGCGGGTACCACGGCGCAGGCGCTCGCGAACTACCTGCCGCTGCTGCTGGACGACAACATCCCCGACGAAGCCCGAGACGTGCTGGTGGCGTACGCGGGCGGGTCCGAAACAACGCTAACGGCGGAGCGGCTGCGCGGCCTGGTCTATCTGATCCTGGGCGCGCCGCAGTTCCACCTGGCCTGAGAGGTGCATCGATGCTGACGAGACGGGATTTCTTGAAGGGTGGTCTGGCGGCGGTCTCGGTGGGCATCGGCGTGCCGAGCGTATTCGCCCGGGCGGCGACGGCTTCGGCAGCGGAGAACAGCGCAGGCACGCGCAGGACGCTCGTGGTCGTGCAGCTTGCGGGCGGCATGGACGGCTTGAACACGGTGATCCCCTACAAGGACGGCAAGTACCGCGATTTGCGTCCCGCGCTGGCGATCCCGGAGTCAGAGATGCTGGTCATCGACGAGCACGCGGCGTTTCACCCATCGCTTGCGAACCTCAAGAAGCGGTTCGATGCGGGTAAGCTCGCCGTCGTCGAAGGCGTCGGTTATCCGGACCCCACGTTTTCGCACTTCAAGGCGATGGACATCTGGCAGAGCGCCGACCCGAGGGGTGCCGCGCGCGACGGCTGGCTGGGTAAGTACTTCGAAAGCCTCACCGACTTCGGCGGGCACCCGCTGGCAGGCCTGAGCGTCGGCAATCGGATGCCCTCGGCGCTTGAGTCGGACCGGGCCACGGTGCCGTCCGTGGCTAGCCTGGACACCTTCGCGCTGCAGGAGCCGGCCAACGACAGCAACGGCGATCGCAGCCGCAGCCTGTTGCGCCTCTACGACGTCTACAAGCCGATGGGCTCCGTGTTCGCCGCGTTGCTGGACACAACGCTGGACAACGCGATCTCGAGCTCGACGGCGCTGAAGGCGGCGGATGCGGCCTACAAGCCCGCGGCGTCGTACCCGGAGAGCTCTCTGGCCAGCGGCCTGCAGCTGATCGCGGAGTTGATCGACTCCGGCGGCGAACAGACACCGCTGCGGGTGGGACACGTCACGCTGGGCGGCTTCGACACGCACACGCAGCAGGCCGACACGCTAACCGGCCTGCTGAGCCAGACGGATGGCGCTCTCGACGCGTTCATGGCGGACATCGAGGCGCACGGTCACGGCGACGACGTGCTGGTCATGACCTGGTCTGAGTTTGGCCGGCGGGTGCCGGAGAACGGGCAGGACGGCACCGACCACGGCTCTGCCGGGCCGATGTTCCTCCTGGGCAACGCGGTCAAGGGCGGCTTCCACGGCGAGGCGCCCAGCCTGGCTGCGCTGGACAACGGCAACCTGCGTTTCAGCGTCGATTTCCGGTCCGTCTACGCGACGATCCTTGATCGCTGGCTGGAGGCGCCGGCCGACGACATCCTGGGCGGGCACTTCGATTCGCTGGACCTGCTGGCGGTGTAGACGTGAAGCTCAGGGAGCAGACGCGGCTCAAAGCGCTGATTACAGCCCTGACAACGGGGCTGTTTCTGCTTTTCCTCGCTCTCGTGCGCGCGCAGCCGCAGATTGAAGCCGAGGCGAACGTGACGCCACCATCGACGCCGGACTACGAGCGCATCTTTGCGCCCTCGATCAACGGATCTGCAGCCGAGACACCGGCGCCACAGCCGTCCGAGCGGCCGCATACGCGCACGAGGGCCAGCTGACGCTGGGGACGGTGGACTGATGGACGGTGGCGACCAAGCCTTCTGGTATCTGACACGGGCAACCGGCCTGGTCTCGTTCGTGCTGCTCACCGGGTCCGTAGCGCTGGGGCTGCTGATGACAGGCAAGGCAGCGAGCCGTTTGCGGCGCAACGCCACGTATGACCTCCATCGATTCGTGGCGCTGCTGACGCTGATCCTGACGGTTGTACACACGTTCATCGTCCTGCCGGACGCGTTCATCGGCTTCTCGGTCTGGGAGTTGCTGGTGCCGTTCGCATCGCCGTACCGGGCGACCTATATGGCGCTGGGGACGCTATCGCTGTACCTGATGGGGGTGGTGATCGCCACGTTCTACATGAGGCCGTTCGTGCCGTATTCCGCGTGGCGGGCGATTCACTACGCGACGTTCGCCGTCTTCGTTATGGCGCTCGTGCACGGTATCGGCGCCGGCAGCGATGGCGGGACGGTCTGGGCGCAGGCGCTGTACTGGGCCAGCGGCGGCCTCGTCCTGGCGCTGCTTGGCCTGAGAGTCGCGAAGAGCCTCGCCGCGTCGAACTCGCGCCGCGTAAACTCCCCGTCGGCGCTCGGCGTCGCTTCGTCGGAGCAGACTCCGGTTTAGCCCTCCAGGATTGCCAGCGCGCGCCCGAAATCAGATGTCTCCCCAATTTAGTCTTACTCGACTCTATGGAAAATAGAGAGAGGCCGATACGATCAAGAGGCAATCAGCTTTCGTCATGCAGTCCCCAAGCGCCCACGTCAAACTCTCATTGGCAACC
>DATDOP010000309.1:0-4166 GCA_035293185.1 Dehalococcoidia bacterium
TTCCGTCATTCATCTATGCGTGCTCGGGGGCACATGATGGCATTCGGCGGCGGTACTCAATCAAATTCCGCGACCTCGTTGGGTCAGGTCATTGTGCGAGTACCCTGCGGTAGATACGCATCTCCCCGAGTGAGCATGAAGAAGATGACGACAAGCAGCTGACGAGCGCAGGCCGTGAGAGCCAGCGCCGCACTCTTGCCCTGTCGCAGCCGGCTGTGCATCTCCTGGAGACGCCCTGGTCGCCGGACCGCCACAATCGCCGCTTCTATCAACGCCCAGCGGAGGGCGCTCGACCCCTGTTTGGTGATGTTCCCCATACGCGTCCTGCCTCCGGAGGAGCGGACCCGCGGCGCCAGTCCAGCGAAAGAGACCAAGTGATTGGCGTCCGGGAAGCGTGAGATGTCGCCGATCTCAGCGACTATAACTATGGCAATGAGAGGACCAATGCCGGGCACGCTGGTAAGGAGCTTGGCGTCATGATCGAGCGAAACGCGCTCGCGGATGATCAGCTCTGCCGCGCGAATCTCCGCGGTCAGGTTGTCCATGACCCGGAGGTAGCTCTCCAAACGCCAACGGTCACTATCAGGCAATAGTGTTCCCTTGAGCCAAGCCCGTCCTTCGCGGCCGAAGAGGTCGGTGTAAGGCGAAATGAGGCCTCGCTTTGCGAGCAGGGCGTGGACTCGATTCTTCACTGCCGACCGTTGCTTCACCAGGTCGTAGCGGAAGCGGAAGATCTCGCGCGACTCACGTACCTCTGCTGGCGGCACGTAGGCGGCAAGTATCAAGTCTGAGCGCAGCAGGTGAGCGAGAGTACGTGCGTCGATGGCGTCCGTCTTCACGCGAGCCGCTGCGATCGCCCGAACACGCAAGGGATGGGCCAGGACCACCTCCTCAACGACGGGCTCCAGGAGGTCGTAGACGAAGTGCCAGTTGCCGCCGGCTTCGATGACGGCCCGCTTCGGTCCCTTCAAGGAAAAGGCGGGGTGAACGGCCAGCTCATTGGTGGCGCACTTGCCTTCCATCAGAATGGAACCCGCTTCGTCCATTACGCAGTAGCTCGTGAACCGCTTGTGGATGTCGAGACCGTAGTACAGCAAGACTGTTCCCTCCTCCGAACGTGGTCCGGCACCTGAAGCCGGAGGTAGCGCTAGTCTTAGGGCGCAGCCCCTTTCATGTCATCAAATAGTGTCGGGTCGCGCGCTGACAGGGAGCCCTTCGCGTTTTCGGAGACCTTGGTCATACTCCGGCTTATGCGCAGACAGGCCAGAATGGTGCGGCACTCCAGCCTCAGCCCGGAACACGAAGCCCTCCTGCAGGACCTAGCGAAAGAGCTGCGGGTTGGCCGCGTCTGCGGGCGCGCCGCCGGCCTCTATCCCGCGACTGACTTGCTCGTTCGTTACGACCTCTACGGCGTCAGCGTTGCGTTCTGCTTCGCCCAGGAAGACGTACTCAGGTACGGGCGGCTGCTCGTCTCCGGCTGCGAGCAGTGCCTCACGCGGGCAATCCTGAGCAAGCTGAGGGATGTGTCGCCTCGTGACGATGGAATTGTGAACCTCGGCGACTCAGAGCTTGTCGAGGCTTGGAACCGGAGCCTGCACCGGGGGTTCTAGGCGGACGGTAGGAGAGGGCGGAGCGAGCTCAGTCTAGCTTCCACCAGCGGTTCAGCCATGAACTCACGTGCCTCGGCCCACAGCTCTGCAAGGTGGCCGTCGCCACCTCGCCACCGGCACAGAACCACATCTCGATCATTGGCCGCCCTGCACCTATACAGGAGATTTGCCGGCCTGATACTCTCCGTCGGGAGCTATTCGTCATCGAAGGAGGCGGTAATGAGTGAGAGCGAGCGCATCGCGGAGGAAGTGAGGTCTGCTCTCCGTAGAGTGGAGGCTGAATTTGGCCAGGAGATTGCGGTCCGCTGGCCAATTGCCGCGTATGGGACATCCGAAGGCAGCGTCACCATCTACCAGGTCATCCCCGGGTCGGAATACTGCACGTCTCATAGGTTGTTAGACGTTGCTGGCACGGGCACGACTCGACAGGACGGCCGCATAGATTTGAGCCTGAATGACTTTCACTGCCTGGACCGACGTGCTGAACCGGGTTCCACCGTCTTGGGATACGACCATCCCATCAATGTGGTGGCCACGCCACGTTCAAACTTCCCGGTCCTCCTGACAGTCAAAGCGCAGATTGCAGTCGGCAAGGTGCCCCAGGACGTGACGATTACGGTTTCTTCTTGGGACACAAACGGAGCGGCAGTCGGTGGTTTGCCCTTCAATTGGCGGTGCCTCGTTCCGATCACAGAGATCGTCACATGACGAAGTAATCCGTCCACCGGCCTACTGGAACTGACCCGGAGCAGTCAGACTCGGACCCCGAGGCGCCGGTCTAAGACGCTGCTCGCTCCTTCACCCAACCGCGGATCTCGGCCAGCTCCTCCTCCAGCGGCTCGCGCAGGACGACCTCCATCTGCAGCCAGCGCAGGTGCTCCTCGATTGTCAGCAACTCCTGCTTCGTCTGGTCTAGCTCGGAGCGGAGCGCCGGCTTCAACGGATCGACGCCGCCGAACTCACGTGCCAGCTCGTCAATGACCACCTCGCACGCACGCAGATAGACCCAACAACCGATCATCTGGCCGGCGATGCCGAGGGCGTAGCCCAGCGATCAGCTTCTCCGGTACCGCCTGGGTGCCGTCCGTGGCATCCGAATCGAGTGGACGCCAGTCGAGCACGGCTTCGAGGCGCCGCCGGCCTGCTGAGGCTGGCCTCCTGAACACGACCCGCAGCGCCTCCCTGATCTCGTCGATGTGCTCCTGCCAGAGGGTCAGGGAGACCAACCAGGCTTCGCGCACGCCGAGCTCGTCGGCAGTCCGGGCCTGTAAGCCGATGAGGATCGCAAGCTCCCGGTTGGCAACGTTCATCAAGCCGATCAGGCGGTTGAACTCGCGTACCTGGTCCTGGGGCATGGTGCGGCGCCAGGCAGGGTCCTCCGGCGTCTTGTCCTTCAAGGAGCCCAGGACCAGCAACGCACGCTCGCGCGCTGATAGCGCGGACGAGAGCCGCGAGAGCCGAGCGTCGATGCTCATAGCAGCGGCCTTAGTTTCTCGAAGGCGTCGTCCACCACCCGGCGCGTCTCGGCCAGAGCAACGTCTGCCGGCGGTCCCAGCCGGCGCTTGCCGCCGAACTCCTGCGCCAGCGCCTGCAACCGCCCCTTGGTCTCCGCCGCCAGCGCGCGCAGCTCCGGCGTCACTGGTTCCTCGCCGCCGAACTCGTCTGCCAGTTCCTGCCAGGTCTCTTCGATGGCGCCGGCCTCAGACCAGCGCTGAGTAACAGACTTCAGCAGGTCACGGCGCAGCTCGGCAGCGACGCTCCGCAGAAACTCCGGGACCTGCATCTCGCCCGCCGTCCGCCAGTCCCGCGGTCGCGTCACGGGCTCGATGCCCTCTGCCTCCTCCAGTTGCGCAGCAGCCCTTTCGAGGAGGCGGATTTGTTCGGCGTTGGATTCAAGGAACTGGCTCCAGCCGGAGAGCGTGTGGCACAAGCCACCGAGCTCCCGGTTGATCACGTAGATCAGGGCCACGTAGCGGTTGAAGGCTTTCCCCTGCTGGGGGTTGCTGTCCCGGTACAGCTCGGGGTCGGGCTCGCGGCCTTCGCGCTGGGCGCGCAGGATGAGGACGATTCGCTGCAGCGGCGACAGGCTCTGCGTGACCTTCTGCAACCGCGTCTGCATGGTCATCGGCGGCTTCCCTTGTTGGCTACCAAGCGCGGACCCAGCGCGGCCTCGACGGCCGCCAGGCGTTCCTCCATCTCGCCCTTCTCCAGCAGCGTGGTCGCCACCTGGGCGAGGTAGCCGAGGGCTCGAATCCGGTTGATGCTGTTTTCAAGGCCGAGCGCGTCGAAGGCCGCAACCTCGACCAAGCGTCGGATCTCGTCGATGCTCGTCAAGCCCTGGAAGTCATAAGCAGTGGCGAGCGTCGCCTCGCGCTTGCGCCGCTGCCCGCCGGCGCTGCGGGCCTGGGCCACCACCTCGGCGTGGTCGGGGTCGTGGAAGACGCAGTAGTCGCTCTCGCGCATTGGCGTGGCGCGGCAAGGCTCGCCTTTGTCTGTTTTTGCCCTGCAGGTCCTGCTTGCCATCGACTACTTCCGACTACTTACTCACTACTTCAA
>DATDOP010000310.1:0-4837 GCA_035293185.1 Dehalococcoidia bacterium
GGCAGCTCAGACTCGAACACGTAGGCGGGCGCCATGGGGGCACCTTCTTCGTAGACGCCGGCCGGGCCGCCGGAGAGGATGAAGCCCTTGGGGTTGAGCTCCGCCACCTTGTCCAGAGGCGCGTCGTGGGGCAGCAATTCGCAGTAGACGCCGCATTCGCGCACGCGGCGGGCGATCAGCAGGCTGTACTGCGACCCGAAATCGAGGATGACGACGGACTCTTTGACGCGGCTGCGGTCGGCGGCACGCCGCGCCGTCGCGGCCGCGCGCCAGGTATCCTCGCCGGGGTCTCGGGAAACGCTTTCGACGGAGCTGGTCTCGCTCAAATGCTTAAGCTCTTGCCTCGAAGAACAACGGTGTCACCATGCTACTATACGGCGGCTGACGAGGCGACTCTTGATGACAACTTCTGCCGCGCTCGACCAGGTCGCGAAGGCCGTGGCCGTACTGAAAAATGGTGGCGTAATCGCGATGCCTACAGACACATTGTACGCGCTGACCGCCGCCGCGGACGACGCCAGCACCGTGCGCCGCGTCTTCGCGATCAAGGGCCGCGAGCAGGGCCGGCCGCTGCCCCTGTTCGTCTCCGGCGTCGCGATGGCAGAGCGCATCGCGGTCTTTAACGATACGGCCCGCCGCCTGGCAGGCCGATTCTGGCCGGGACCGCTGACACTCGTCGTGCCGAAGCGTGAAGACTACGATTCCGAAGCGCTTGCCGGCAGCCAGACCGCCGGCCTGCGCGTGCCCGACAACGCGGTCGCGCGTGCCGTCGTCGAATTGCTGGACGGGCCGGTTACAGGCACCAGCGCCAACCTCAGCGGCGGTCCGGACCCGGTTTCGGCAGACGAGGTGCGCCGCCAGCTCGGCGACCGCGTCGACCTGATCCTCGACGCCGGGCCCTGCGAGCTGGGAGTTGCGTCAACGATCGTCGATTGCACTGGCCCGGAGCCCGTGATCCTGCGCCAGGGCGCCATCGCCGCGGACCGGATCGCGGCCGCGTTAGAGGACTAGAAGGGACACCGGCGCTTGCGCGTAGCCATCGGCTCGGACCACGCGGGCTTCCAGTACAAGACAATGCTCATTGAGGTCATCAAGGAAATGGGCCACGAGGTGACAGACTTCGGCACCTACTCCGAGGAGCCGGTGGACTACCCGGACTGGATTCGGCCGGTCGCGCAGGCTATCGCCCGCGGTGAGTACGACCGCGGCGTCGTGCTGGGCGGCTCCGGTAACGGCGAGGCGATCGTCGCCAACAAGGTGCGCGGCGTGCGCTGCGCGCTTTGCTGGGACACGACCACGGCCCGCCTGGCGCGACAGCACAACGACGCCAACGTGGTGTCGCTGGGCCAGCGCGTCGTGTCGCTGGAGGCGGCGAAGGACCTGGTGCGCATCTTCCTCAGCACGGAGTTCGAGGGCGGACGGCACGTTGCCCGCATCGCGAAGATCGAATGACCGCGACACCCGGCCTTTCGACGTCTGAGCTGCGCGCGTCAATCGTGCAAGCGCTTGAACGCGCCGTCGACAGCCTGGACGGCGGCTATGCGGCCTTGCTACGCGACCAGCTTCGGGACACCGAGATCGACGCGACCCTGTATGGGCCTGCCGTCTTCTGTCTGGGACTCGGCCAGTTGATCACCGGTTCGGAGGAGAAAACGCTTCCGGTCGCGACCGCGCTCGGCCTGCTCGAGGAGATGGCACGCGTGTTTGTCGACCTCGAGGCGGAGCCGCGCGCGGCTCTGGTTGCGGCCTGGGATATGCCCCGCGCCCTCAACTCCGGCGACGGTTTCTACGCTGCCGCGCAGCGCGTGTTGCTGAACGATCGCGGCCTGCCGGATGCGCAGCGTCTACAGGCACTGGGCGTGTTCTCCGAGGGCGCGCGCGTCTTCAGCGAAGCGCTGCAAACCTGGTCAGGCGGGGGCCGCGGCGGCGTCGCCAAAGCTGCCCGCGCTCTCTACCCGGCCGGCGCGTCATTGACAGCCATCTGCTGCAGCCTGGATGGCGAGACGGAGGCCCGGCTGGGCGCCATCGCCGAGGAGCTGGCGTCTCAGCCCAACGCCACGCTGGACGGCGCGCTGCGCAAAGCCGCCGCGCTCAACCTGCGCGACGCCTGATTCAAACCTCCGGACGGGGTACGATGACCAGCGGAGGCCGTCCATGAAGCAGTCCGTCCGCGACATCGACGTTTCCGGCAAGCGCGCTCTCGTGCGAGTCGATTTCAACGTGCCGTTCGACCGCAACGGCGGCATCGCCGACGACAGCCGCATCCGCGCCGCCCTGCCGACGATTCGCTATCTGCAGGAGCACGGCGCCTCCGTCGTCCTTTGTAGCCACCTCGGCCGGCCGGACGGCAAGGTCGTGGAGTCGATGCGGCTGACGCCGGTGGCCAACCGCCTGACGCAGCTCCTGGGGCAGCCCGTGAAGACCGCGGACGACTGCGTTGGCGCGGAGGTCGAGGCCGCGGCGCGTTCCCTGGATCCCGGCGAGGTGCTCCTGCTGGAGAACCTGCGCTTCCACGCCGAGGAAGAGGCGAACGATCCCGGTTTCGCGCGCCAGCTCGCCTCGCTGGCAGACGTGTACGTCAACGACGCCTTCGGCACCGCCCACCGCGCCCACGCTTCGACCGCCGGTGTCGCCGCTTATCTGCCTGCCGTGGCCGGCTTCTTGATGCTCAAGGAGATCGAAGAGCTGGGTCACGTGCTCGGCAACCCGCAGCGTCCCATGGCGGCGATCCTCGGCGGCGCGAAGATCAGCTCCAAGCTCGGGGTCATCCACAACCTGCTGCCTCGCATCGATTGCCTGCTGCTCGGCGGCGGCATGGCCTCGACGTTCATCAAGGCTCGCGGCATGGAGGTCGGCGACTCGCTGATCGAAGAGAACATGGTCGCCACGGCGCGCGACCTGATGCGCGAGGCGGAGGCCAAAGGCGTGCCGCTGCTGCTGCCGACAGACGTCGTGGTCGCTGACAAGTTCGCCGCGGACGCTGCGTATCAGACCGTACCGGTGAGCGCCATCCCGATCGGCTGGCGAATCATGGACATCGGCCCGGATTCGCTGCACACCTTCCACGACGCGCTGGCCGACTGCAAGACGATCTTCTGGAACGGCCCGCTGGGCGTCGCCGAGTTTCCGGCGTTCGCTGAGGGCTCGCAGGCGCTGGCGCTGGAGCTGGCGGAGCTGGACGCGCGCGTCGTGATCGGCGGCGGCGAGACATCGGCGCTGGTGGAGCAGGCCGGCCTGCACGACCGCTACACGCACGTCTCGACCGGCGGCGGCGCCTCGCTCGAGTTCATCGAGGGCAAGACGCTGCCCGGTGTCGCGGCGCTGCTGGACAAGTAAACTCAGGGACGCCGCAGACCGACAGGCAAACCTGCGACGCATCTGGAGGCCGCCTGACGGGAACAGCGTGTCCTCGTCCAGAACGGCACCCAGGGAGAGGGTAGACGCAGGAGGTCGCGATGAATCCGCGTGAAGGCGACACTCATGACGGGCGCGTCGCGGTGGTTACGGGCGCCGCCCGCGGGATCGGCCGGGCGATTTGTCAGCGGCTGGCCGAACACGGAGCAACGGTGGCCGGTGTCGACATCAACGAAATGAGCGACACCGAAGGCCTCGTGCGCTCCACAGAAAACGGCTGGCTTGCCGTCCGCGCCGACGTCGCGTCAGAAGAGGACGCTCAACGGGCGGCGGCGGAGATCGAGGCGGCATTCGGGCGCTGCGACATCCTGGTCAACAACGCCGGGATCTACCCCTACCGAGACTGGGACGAGATGGACTTCGCTACCTGGCGCAGAGTGATCAGCGTGAATCTCGATTCGCAGTTCCTGATGTGCCAGGCGCTGGTGCCGCTCATGAAACGCAACGCCTGGGGTCGCATCGTCAACATCACGTCGGGGTCTCTGCTCAGCCCGGGCGGCAGGCTGACGGCGTACAAGGCGGCGAAGGCGGGAGTGATCGGCTTCACCAGGGGACTCGCCGCGGACCTGGGTGCGTACGGCATTACGGTCAACGCCGTGGGCCCAGCCTTGACCCGCACACCAGGCGTCATCGAAGCCGGTAACGTGGGCTCGCTGGAGAACAGCCTGCAGCGCCTGATCATCAAACGGATACCAGAACCTGACGACGTCGTGGGGACGGTTCTCTTTCTCACCAGCGAAGATTCCGCCTTCGTTACCGGGCAAACGATCATGGCCAACGGCGGCGGTGGTTTCCTCTGATCGACGCCGGTAGGGGGCTCGTCTTCCCGCGCTTGCTTGACGAAAAGCCAGCACCGCTTCTCCTCCAATCCTGCACCCGTGCGCCTCTAGAGCCATTCGCCGCGCGGGCTTAGAATCGACGCATGGACACCGAGCTGATGCGCGAACTGGCCACGCCCAACGACACAAAGATCCTGCTCTGCGTCGTCGATGGGCTCGGCGGGCTGCCCGACCCCGTCACGCATCGCAGCGAGCTGGAGGAAGCGAGCCTCCCTAACCTGAACCACCTCACGGCCGACTCGGAGTGCGGCCTGACGATCCCAGTGGGTTACGGGATCACGCCCGGCTCCGGCCCCGGCCACCTCGCGCTGTTTGGCTACGACCCGATCCGGTACCAGGTGGGACGCGGCGTACTCGAGTCGTTGGGCATCGACTTCGACTTACAGCGCAGCGACGTCGCCGCGCGCGGCAACTTCTGCACGCTCGACGGGCAGGGACGGATTACGGACCGTCGTGCCGGGCGCGTCGCCACCAACGTCAACGCCGCGATTTGCGACCGCCTGCGCAAGATCAAGCTTCCCGGCGTCGAGGTTTTCGTCGAGCCGGTGCGCGAACACCGTTTCGTGCTCGTGCTGCGCGGCGAG
>DATDOP010000311.1:0-5203 GCA_035293185.1 Dehalococcoidia bacterium
GGTGCTGAACGCCAAGTTCCACGAGCGCGAGGCGGCGATTGTCGCGGAGGCGGGACGCAAGGACGCGGTGACGATCGCCACGAACATGGCCGGCCGCGGTACGGACATCATCCTGGGCGGCAACCCGGACAACCGCACCGCCGCGGAGTGGGAGCGAGAGCACAACGAGGTCGTCGAGCTGGGCGGCCTGCACATCCTCGGCACAGAGCGCCACGAGTCGCGGCGCATCGACAACCAGCTGCGTGGCCGCGCCGGACGCCAGGGCGACCCGGGCAGCTCGCGGTTCTACCTGAGCTTCGAAGACGACCTGATGCGCCGTTTCGCGCCGGAGTGGCTGCCGGGGATGCTGGCGAAGCTGGGCATGGACGAAGACGTACCGATCGAGTCGGGGATGGTGAGCAAGGCGCTGGAGAACGCGCAGACGAAGGTCGAGGGCTACAACTTCGACCTGCGCAAGCACGTGGTCGACTACGACGACGTGATGAACGTACACCGCGACGTGATCTACACCGAGCGCACGAAGGTGCTGGAAGGCGCCGACATGCGCGCCAACGTCTTCGGCATGGTCGAAGAGGAGCTGCGCGAGCTGATCGAGACGCACCTGCCCGCGCGCCACGAAGAGGCCTGGGACCGCGAGCTGCTGATCGAGGAGATCCAGGCGATCTTCCCGCTATCGGCCACGGCGGTCACGGAGCTCGAGCGCGGGAACTCGGTCGAGGAGATCGAGGCGCTGGTGCTGGACGAGGCCGAGGCGGCGTACGACGAGCGCGAGGCGCAGGTGGGTGAGGAGACGCAGCGCGTGATCGAGCGGCTGCTGTTGCTCCAGACGATCGACCGGCTGTGGGTTGAACACCTGACGGCGATGGACGAGATGCGCCAGGGCATCGGCCTGCAGGCGTACGGTCAGCAGGACCCGCTGGTGGCGTACAAGCGCGAGGCGCGCGACATGTGGGACCAGCTGCTGGCGAACATCCGCCGCACGATCTCGCACGCCATCTATCACGTGAGCATCACGCAGAACGCTCCGCAGAACCGCGCGCCTGTCGGTGCTGCCGCCGCGGCGACTGTCCCCGCGAACGGACAGCCGTTGCGCGAGAACCGCCCGGACGAGGCCGCCGTGCCGGCGGCGCGTCAGAACGGCAGGAAGATCGGGCGCAACGATCCGTGTTACTGCGGCTCCGGCAAGAAGTACAAGCGCTGTCACGGACTCGCCGCGTAGCGGCGGCTTCTCAGATCGTCATCCGTGGTGGGATGCTGTTGAAGCCTTTCTACTGCAACACGACCGCCTCGGAAGCTCGCCGAGTTCGCTGCGCATCGCTGTCGCGCCGCGCCGCCCCCACCCCCTTAAGAATGGGAAGCTTGGGGGACACCCCCCAGACCCCCCGCGCAGGGGCTGCACCCCCGCTGCCCCTGCTGGCGTCAGCTTCCCTGCGTTTCAGACGTCGCAGTGGGAAGCCGAGATGAAGTGGGCCGGGATCGTCCTGGTGAACGCGCGGGGCGAGATACTGCTGAACCTGCGGGATGACAACCCCGAGATCAACTGGCCGAACCAGTGGGACGTGATCGGCGGCGTGGTGGAGGACGGCGAGACTCCCGACGAATGTATGGTCCGGGAGATGATGGAAGAGACGGGCGAAGTCTTGACCGCTTTTCGGGCGTTCAGAATCTACGACGTGCCGCTGCTCGATGGCGGCGTGGCGCAGTTCCACGTTTACTCGGCGCCCCTGGACAAGCCGGCGACGGAGCTGGCTCTGGGTGAGGGCCAGGAGCACCGGTTCTTCACCGTGGCGGAGCTGGACGCACTGAGAGTCGTGCGCGGTACTGACATGGTCCTGCGCGAGTTCATCGCCTCACCCAACTATCAGGCGCTGCAGTCGTGACCAGCGGCGAAGACCCGATGGCCTTCATGCGCGAGACGATCGCGGCGGGCGAGCACTGGTACGTGGCGGTGCTGAAGACGATGGCGCGCTGGGACAAGGCAGAAGAGGTGATCGACGACCGGCGCTATCGCTACCTGGTGGGTGGCGAGGCGTTCGACTGGCTGCTGCTGGCGGAGCGCCTGGTGGACGAGCTGGACGGACTCGTCAGCCCGGAGGAACGCGAGGCGTTGCTGTTCCACGGCCACCCGCCGCTCGAAGTCAGCGACGACGAGTTTCAGTCGCTGATCGGGACGCCGAAGTACCAGGCGTATCTCAACTATCTGTACGGGGTCGTGGTCGAAGAGGCGCTGCAGCTGGCGATCGAAGAGGAGCTGGCGAAGGAGCATCACTCCCACGTGTGGTCGGCGGCGCACGCTGACGGCGCCGGCGTGTTTCCCCGCATCTACGGCCGCACCCAAAACGACCTGCTGATGGAGTTTCAGAACGAACGCGGCCTGGCGCAGACCGACAGCCTGGACTACTCCGACCTGCGCGAGTTCACGTACTGGCTGTTCAAGTACCGCATCCGCAACGGCGAGGGCGCTCGAGTGGCGTCGGACACGCGCAAGGGGCTGGCGGCGCTGTCGCGGCTGGAGAACGCGTACCGCAAGCGCGCCGAGCCGGACGTGGCAGGACCGGAAGAGGCGACGATCAACAGCATCCAGGCATCGGAGCGGGAGAAGCGGGCGCGCAGGAGGCAGGCGTTTGCGGAGCGAGAGGTCGACTAGGTGTTGCCAGAGGGCTTGATCCTCGATAGGCCACAAGTCTGGCAAGCGCTTTAGAATCTTGCCACGCTTGCTACGCATCGCTGTCGTCCTTCCAGGAAGGACTCCGCCCCCACCCCTCAAGACAAGGAATGCTGGGAGGACACCCCCCAGGCCCCTGTACAGACCGGAGACATAGGTAACAACCGTTCGGAGACATGGGTAACACTTCTGTCGGCGGGTACGACGGGAGTGTCTATGTCCTGGAAGGAGTGCAACCGTATGTCTCAGAGGGCTGAGTTCCTCGCTTTCGCCCGCTTGCCAGGCGCCAACATCAGCCAGCTCTGCCGGCGCTTCGGCATCTCTCGTAAGACAGGCTACAAGTGGCTGTGCCGCTCCCAGTCTGACAGCCCAGACCTGGGCGACCGCAGCCGGCGTCCCCACACCTCGCCGCGACGGACAGCCCCCGGCCTGCAAGACCACGTCATCGCCATGCGCCAGCGTTTCCCCTTCTACGGTGGCCGCAAGCTCCGCCACCTCTTGCTCAAGGAGGGCATCCAAAACCCACCGGCTGCATCGACGATCACAGCTATCCTCGACCGCAATGGCCTGCTTTCGCCGCAGCGACGGCGCCTGCGTAACTGGCAGCGCTTCGAGCATGTTGCCCCCAACGCCCTCTGGCAGATGGACTTCAAGGGCCACTTTCCTCTCAGCGGTGGCGGACGCTGTCACCCTCTGACTGTGCTGGACGACCATTCCCGCTTCTGCATCTGCCTTGCTGCCTGTCCTAACGAGTTGGGAAACACCGTCCAGGACCATCTCACGGCTGCCTTTAAGCTCTACGGCCTGCCGGAGCGCATCATCACGGACAACGGCAGTCCCTGGGGCTCTCCCCAAGGCCTGTACACCCACTTCAGTGCCTGGCTGATCCGCCTGGGCATCAGTGCCTGGCACGGCAGGCCACTCCACCCCCAGACCCAGGGCAAGGACGAGCGCTTCCATCGCAGCCTCAAGCTGGAGGTGATCAGCCAGCGCACGGTCTGGCGGGACAACCCGCAGGCCCAGGCTGACTTCGATGTCTGGCGACCCCACTACAACTTCGTGCGTCCGCATGAAGCGCTGGACTTCCTCACACCCGGCTCTCGTTATGCACCCAGCTCCAGGCCCTACCCCTCCATCCTGCCGCCCATCGAGTACGACCTCGACTTCCAGGTCAGGCGCGTGCAGGACAACGGTCGCATCAAGCTCAAGGGCCGTCGCTACTTCGTCGGCAAGGCTTTCTCCGGCGACCCGGTCGGCCTGCGCCAGGTAGGAGAGTCCGCTTACGACGTCTACTACTGCCATCAGCTCATCGTCCGCCTAGACCTCGCCCTGCCCCCCGCCAGCACTGAGGAGGTGTAACCTATGTCTCCGAACATCTGTAACCCATGTCTCAGTCCGTACAACTCCCCGCGCATGGGCTGCGCCCCTACGAACCCTTCCTTTGGCGAAGATTCAATTGCCAGGTGCAGCCATCTCCGGGGCACCGAGATGGAGCGCATTTCGCGACAAAACAAGAAGCGCCCGGGCCGAGGTCGGGCGCTTCTTCGTGTCAAGGGTGGCCGGCTCCACAGCGGGGGAGGAGAGAGCAGGACCGTTTCCCTCAACCATACAATCGGCAGCGTCCGGCGAACCCGAAGTCCTATCTGAAACACGATCCTGCTGTGGTAGATTAGCTGTGCCGGACAATCTCGCAACTCGACATCGGAGGACCCCGTGGACAGTGAGCTGGCCATCTTCAGCGGCAGGTCTCACCCTGAGCTGGCGCGCAACGTGGTCGGGCATCTGGAGATGCCTCTCGGCGACTGTGAGATCTTCGAGTTCAGCAACGAAAACATCTTCGTGCGCATCCAGGAGAACGTGCGCAGCCGCGACGTCTTCTTGATCCAGTCGCTGTGTTCGCCCGTGAATACCGGTGTCATGGAGCTGCTGATCATGATCGACGCCTTCCGCAGGGCGTCGGCCGGCAGGATCACGGCGGTATTGCCGTACTACGCCTACGGGCGCAGCGACAAGAAGGACCAGCCGCGCGTACCGATAACGGCGCGCCTGCTGGCCAACCTGATCGAGACGGCGGGCGCCGACCGAGTGCTAACGGTCGACTTACACGCCGGTCAGATCCAGGGCTTCTTCAACATCCCGTTGGATGAGCTGACAGCGATCTCGCACATCGCGGACCATTTCAACCATCTCAGTATCCCGGAGCTGACGGTCCTGGCAACCGACGTGGGCGGTGAGAAGCGCGCCCGCAACGTGGCCCGGATGCTGGACGCGCCCCTGGCGATCGTATCCAAGGAGCGCATCGGCAATGAAGAGCGCGTGGCGGCGCAGGCGCTGATCGGCGACGTGCGAGGCCGCAACGTGCTGATCGTCGATGACGAGATCGACACGGGCGGCACGATCATGTCGGCGGCGGACATCGCGATGGAAAACGGCGCGCTGAGCGTGCGAGCGGCCTGCATCCACCCGATCCTCGCCAAGAACGCGGTATCCCGGCTTTGCGGCAACGACATCATCCAAGAGCTGGTGTGCACAGACACG
>DATDOP010000312.1:0-2416 GCA_035293185.1 Dehalococcoidia bacterium
GAGAACATGCCGGGCGGCAGCGCGATCAAGCCCGGTGACGTGCTCAAGACGATGTCCGGCAAGACGATCGAGGTGATCAACACGGACGCCGAGGGACGCCTCATCCTCTCGGACGGCCTCGCCTACGCGCGGGAGCAGGGCGCCTCGGCAATCGTTGACATCGCGACGCTGACGGGCGCGATCAGTGTCGCGCTGGGCAACGTGGCGATGGGCGCCATGACCAACGACGCCGCGCTGCTCGACCGCGTGAAGAAGGCGGCCGAGGCGGCGGGCGAGAAGGTCTGGGAGCTGCCGATGTACGAGGAGTACAAGGAGCAGATCCGCAGCGAGGTCGCCGATATGAAGAACACGGGCGGCCGCGGCGCCGGTTCGATCACCGCGGCGATGCTGCTGCGCGAGTTCGTCGACGATACGCCCTGGGTGCACCTCGACATCGCCGGCGTGGACACCTACGACCGCGAGAAGGGCGTGATCGTCAAGGGCGCCAGCGGTATACCGGTTCGGACGTTGGTCAACCTGGCGCTCCAGTCCGCGGAGTCGGGTCCCGCGAAGTAGAGGTTCCTTGGCCCGCAGCGACAGCCTGAGCAGCCCGCGACTCGCCTTCCTGGCCGAGCGTCGCGTTTACCGTGACGCCGCCGAGTTGGTGCTCGTGGCGCTGGCGTTCCTGCTCTATTTCGTCGTCAGGGCCAACGTGATCGATCGGCCGGAAGTGGCGCTAAATAACGCACGAGAGGTGGTTGATGTCGAGCGGGCGCTCGGCATCTTCGCCGAGGCCTCGTGGCAGCGCTCGATCCTCGATAGCGACCTGCTGGTGCGCCTCTGCAACTTCGTCTACTTCTGGTTGGACTTCCCGCTGATCGCGGCACTGGGGCTGTGGCTCTACGCGCGAAGGCGTCCTCAATACACGTTCACCCGCGATGCCATCCTGTTCTCGGGCGCGCTGGCGCTGATCGCCTACATCCTGTTCCCGGTGGCACCGCCCCGTCTGCTGCCTGAGGCCGGGCTGATCGACACACTCCAGGTGTTCAACAACGCCAGCTACCAGGCGCAATCGACCGAGTTCTTCGTCAACCCGTACGCGGCGATGCCGAGCCTGCACGTCGGCTGGGCGGTGCTGGTGGCGACCGGCATGGTGCTGGCGTTTCCGCGTAATCGCCTGTTGTTGATCCTGGCGCTGGCGCACGTCCTGGCGCAGTCGTCCTCGACGGTCTTCACCGGCAACCACTTCTTCCTCGACGGCGCCGGAGGGTTGGTCGCAGCGAGCGGGGGGCTGGTCTTCGCGAGACTCATGCAGCGTCGCGGTTATCAGTTCGCGAGAAGCACCCTGGGCGTGGGCGGCAAGACGTAGGGCCCAGCCTGGGCCGATGGGTCAGATCGCTCTTGTCAGTCCCTAGAAGCCTTCCGGGTTGAAGCGCTTGTGGTTCTCGTCGATGAAGTCCTGAACCCGCTTCTTGGTCAGGTCGCCGACCGGGAACTTGTCGAGCCTTGTCCAGGAAGTCACCGCGACCGTCTCGGGCTCCATCTCGGTGTACTGGGTCATGACCACGAAGCGGCGGCGGTCAATGTTGTCGTTGGTGATCGATTTAAGTTCGTCGATCGCTGCCTGGTCGGTCGTGTTGTACCAGACGACGACGCCGCCGTGCTCCATGTTGTGCAGCAGGTTCTCCTTGGGCGCCGGGTTGTCCAGCACCTTGAAGGGCATCGGCGTGTTGGAGTGCGGGCCCGAGGTCGGCGGGTTGCTGGTGTAACAGAGCGGGTTGACGTAGTTCTTTTCGTCGAGCTGCGCCTGCGTACAAATCGGGATCAGCGTGCCGGGTGCGTAATGCAGGCGGTCGTCCTGGGTGTTCAGCTGGCCGTCGGGACCGGGATGGGGGGCGTAGTAAACGCCGGGAATGTTGGGGTCGGCGTCGTCCTGAGCCTTCTGAGACGCGGACGGCCCGGTGTTGACGTTGTCAGACTGCGTAACGGCGTAGACGAGCATCGCGACGATGGCAATGACGCCGGCGGCGATCAGGACGGCGGTAATCGGGATACCGCGGCCGGGCCCGCGCACGGCCGTCGAGCTGCCGCGGTCGCGCCGGACGCGCTGGACGTTGCCGGGATGGCGCGCCGCGCGTTCGTCGCGCCTCTGCAGGCGTGTATTGGGGTTTCTGCTCACGGGGTTGTTCCTCCCATCCCGAGGGCGCCGGCGGTTCTGGACCGGCAGGCCTCCACCACCCTGGAAAACGCCGAATCGGTTGCCGCGGCGTCAGACGTGTCGATCTGCCAGTGGTCTCTTGTCAATGGCTCTTCACGCTCGGCCATCATGCGGTAGACGGCGAGTCCGGCGGAAGAGCTCTCGCGCGGGTCGGCGCCGTCGCGGCGTAGCGCCAGGCGTTGCCGGATCACGGAATCGGGCGCTGAGAAGCGCAGGATC